>NZ_BPLI01000046.1:0-81693 GCF_019656175.1 Bacillus sp. BML-BC051 | reverse complement strand
TTGGCTTTAATGTTTTAAATTATGCAATTCAATTTTGTTTAGTGTGATTTGGCATTAAAAACTTTAATAGAGCAACAAATTACTTGTATGAGATTATTACTCTATTGTATGGAAATACATTTCGAAATAAAGTGAAACTTTAATCAGTGGGGGTTTTCTTCATCCCCCACTGATTATTAGTTGAACCAATCGGACTTTTATGGGCAGTTGATCCCCCACCTAACTTCTTTGCTTTCGCTGAATTTTGAGGTGGGGGTCTTACTGCCCATTAAAGCGGGATAAAATAAAAAAGACACCCATATGTTAAATATATATAACCATTATTAAACATTAAAATATAAAGCTTGTATCGACGATTACCTGGTAATTTTCGATACAGGCTTTTTTTACTTATTCGCTATTTTTCCAAGTAGAATAGAATTGTCTCTTTTTAGTTTTTTGTTTTCTTCTTCTAAATTACCTATTCTTCTTTTTAGGGAATCAATAAGTTTGTCCTTGGAACTTTCACTAAATGTCTGTTTTTTTGTGATAACCTTTAATTTCTGATTTTGTTTTATTATTGCTTCATCAATTGGCTTTATAAGTTCTTCTGGATACGAGTACAAAAACGTTTTACTTACTCCTGCTTTACGGCAAATTTCAGCTTTTGATATAGGGTTACTTATTGGATCATCAAGGAGCGTTAGCTCCTTTAGAACAGCTAAAACAGTTTGCTTCTTTAACCTGCTTTCCATTTTCTTTGATTCAACCATTTTAGAGGTATTTGGACTCATATTAGCCATTAATGGACACCTCCTGTATAGAAATGTTTTGAGGCATCGAATGTTTCACCCTTTTCAATGATTTCCAATGCGGTTTGATAGAACTGAACTACCTTGTCAAATTCCTCAATTTTTTCATTTAGTCCAATTTGTTTCGCTTGGTTTAAATGCGTTGTAAAGGCATCTATTGTATCTATAACTGCGTTTTTATGTCTCGGCAATATCTTTTTCTTAATGCACGTTTTACAAGCCACCTGATGAGGACAGGAGGGCATCTTATAAGGATGCTCACAACATCCGTCACCTTGGTCAAAAATAGCGATAATTTTGTTTTTGACCCATTTGTTATCACCGAAAGTTTCTTCTTGCTCTGGGAGATTGTCTTTAATTGCTGTGGCATCAGATTTAAGAAGCTTATCTTTAAACTCCTTTTTTAAACGTTGTTGGTAGACCTTAATATACTTTTCTGTCATGTTAACTGATGAATGCCCTAAAAAGTTTTTAACAGCGTATATATCGACTCCTGCATCAATCATTTCGGTGGCTACTGTATGCCTAAACTGGTGTGAAGCTATTTTATAAATATCTCCAGACTGTGCACCAATATCTGATAATGGGATTTGATTAC
The DNA here is from genome assembly GCF_019656175.1 of Bacillus sp. BML-BC051. NCBI lineage: Bacteria > Bacillati > Bacillota > Bacilli > Caryophanales > Bacillaceae > Bacillus > Bacillus sp. BML-BC051. The sequence goes on along the minus strand of NZ_BPLI01000046.1, from coordinate 80,304 downwards.
ATATTTTAGACAGTACATGATGATAAATAGTGGCATAACTAACAGACTCCGTTATCAGAGTTTTTTCTTGAACGAAAGTAATAACTTCCCTAAATAAATACTTTTGCTTATCAGAAGTAGGAGGTAAATCTTTTACCCGTTCCTTTTGGCGTAAAATTGCCCGTTCCACTATATTTCTTCCTTTGGAGTCTTTTAAATGTGCTAATGGAACGACCAAATCTTTTTTGATTTTTGCAATACGATGGTCAAGGAAAAGTTGTGGATCTCCATCCAAATCATATTTCAAACAATCAATATCACTTCCATCTGCAATTAAGTGAGCTATGTCCTCAAAACGTCTTCCTGTATATCTTAAAATGATAATTAAATCCCAATAAGTCGGGGATACAATGGGAGTTTCCTCACTATCTTCCAATAGGGGGATTACTATATTTTCCAAGTAATCATCCAATTTTATTTTAATATGTGGTGGAATGGGTCTTGGTAGGGTTTCTACCGTTTTAGGCGTATCATAACTAATCAATAAAGCGTCTGTTTTTGGTCCATCGGACCATTTATTTTCGTACATGTATCGGAACATAGAACGGGTAGTTATTATCGCTCTGATAGATTTGCAGTTAGAAAGTGAATATATGTCAGGAAGAATTTTTTCGATATGTTCCTGCCTATTTAGCTCCTTAAAAGATTTGATATTCGGAAATTTATCATGCAGTATACTAAAAAAATCACTCAAGCATAGGATGTTTTCTTTAAACGTTTTAGCTTCCCAAGTTCCAAGCATATTTACAAAATACCTTTTTACCGTTGGGCGTAAATGAATATTTTCCAATTTAGTCAATTTAACGATAAATTGAACAGGAGAAAGATGTTTTGGATAATTCTTAAATAACCTTCTTACATCCCACACATCTTCTTTGAGATATTCTTCTCGCTCTTTTGGGTTTTTAATGTACTCAACTTCGTGATGGGGAGGGTAGTCATCTTCGTAGTGTTTTACCTGAACACCCATGTTTTCTAAAAGTTCAGCGAACTTTTCATCTTTGATGGCTGTATACCAAGGACCAGAGCTTTTAAATCCTGCTAATTTAGATAATACGTCATACTTTTTATCTTGGTTTTCAGATTGCTGTAAGACTTCGAAGAACTTCTTCTGTGTCTTCGTCATCCAAGAGGTATCGATAGCTGTAATAGGAAAAGGAGAAAAGGTTGCCTTTGTTCCCAAACTCTTCGAGTTATTTGCTTTTGATGAATTTGCTGCTTCATTTTTTGCCATTTTCTCGCTCCTTCCGTTTCTCTTCTCTATACTCACTCATTCGTTGGTATTCTTTTTTATGGTCTTCTGCATTTAAATGGGCATATATTTGCATCGTGGTTGCAACATCTTTGTGACCAACCCTTTCTTGGATATACTTCCAGTTGATAGGCTCACCTTTACTGATGTACTCTCTTGCTAATTCAGTAACGTGCGTGTGTCTTAGTTTATGGGTGTTCAGTTTAATCCCTGTTTTCCTGTTGTAATGATTAAGGGTGGAGGTAAGTGTCGATTTCTTCATCGGCTTTCCATTATCCATAGGATTATTACTATTAACCACAACAAACAGGAAATCAGTAACAGGGTCACTGTTCACCCAATAGCTACTAATATATCTATCTATCAAAATCATAAGGTCAGGTGGGAGATGAACAAACCTGTCCCTGCCATACCCAGCCTTAGCCCTTGATCCATTTTCGTTGTCTGGTCTGAAACGAATATGTATGCCTTGCTCGCCATAATCAATGTCCTCAAGCTTTACTCCAAGAAGCTCACCAGACCTTACCCCTCCTTCTTTAAGAGTTAAGAGAATGATTTTATCTCGTAAGAGATTGACTGCCTTCAGGTACGTCTGAAAATCCTTTTGATCAATGGTCTTAGGAATAATATGAGGAACTTTTGATTTTAAAGTGTTCTTCTGAACAGTCCTGCTTTTCCGAGTGTGGGATAACATATCTTTATCTCTCATCTCATTTGTAACCATGACATTACGATACACAACAGGATTGTCTTTAATCCTCCCACTAGCTTTAAGCCAAAGGAATAAAGAACTTACCCTATCTACGATGGCATTGACAGTAGAAACTTTAAGGTCGTCTTCAACGTATTCATAATCTAGCATCTCTACATTTTCATAAAATCTATACGGGTTCTTGAGCCATAATTTGAAGTTAGTAAGAATATCAGGTTTTCCATCTAGGTCCAAAATACCCAAACCCTTTATTTTCAAATACACAATGAAATACCATAAGTTGTAGCAATATGTTTTTATCGTATTAGGAGATACTTCTCGTATTGCTCTTGCTTGTATCATATCGAGATATTCTTTTACTAATAGTATAAAATCTAAGTTTTCATCCATAAGATAGTACATTGTCCCATTACCTGTTTGTGCTTCTCTAACAGATACAATCTCATGCCATTTATCCTTTATTGTTTTTTCCTTACGAGATATTGTCATTTAGCTACTAACTCCTTTACTTAAATTCAAGGTCCTCGCACAGAGGCTACGTCTTCCTCCATAAAAATAATATATATAATATTCAGATAATAACATAAAGTATCTATTATTACTATGTATTTTAAATTTATCCGTTTAGATAAAAAAAGATAGTAGGGATAATCAATCCTTACTATCTTTACTCTTATTATTCATATGTCTTTAAGAATTTCGTGTCTTTTTTATTAGGAAGATGTGAATATGGCAAATTATTTAGTTTAGTCGTTTGTCATACATTAACTGGATTTGTATGCCGTAAGGATCTTCAATAATCCCATATGCTTCACTAAATATATTTTTTTCTAGCGGAGAGAGTATCTTCACGTTCTTATCGGAAATTAAATTATTATAAAATCTTTGTATTTCTTCTAAATTAGCGCTTTGAATGCAAAGAGACATATTATTTCCAACGTTATAACGTTCCTTAGGATTCATTGTATCTTCTGCTATCATTAGCTTTGTATTCCCAATTTGTAAAACAGAGTGAGCAATATGATCTTTATTTTCACGTGTAATTTTAAAAGAACGATCTCTTTTCGCCAGTTCTTCATACGTAACAATCATTAACTGCTTAGCTTCTAAATTGCGTGTATAAAAATTAATTGCCTCCTTTGCATGCCCATTCATTGAAAGAAAAATAGCTATTTCTAATGTCATAAATATCTAACTCCTTTATTAGTTAATAATTATAATATAGACTAAAAAGGTTTCAATACATGACACCTTTCGGGAGGGAAATATGAAAAAAACGGAACGAATAAATGATATGCTTATTTACTTAAATAATAAAAGATATTTTAATTTAAGGGATTTAATGGTTAGATATGATATTTCTAAAAGTACCGCGTTGCGAGATATTCAATCATTGGAAGAAATAGGTGTACCGATATATTCTGAACTAGGTAGAAATGGAAGTTACAAAATTATAGAAAATAGTGTGTTATCGCCGATTTATTTTAGTGTGGATGAAATGTATGCGTTATATTTTTCGATTCTTACACTAAATGGATACAAGACGAAACCATTTAATATAGAAAGTATAGCGCTTGAAAATAAATTTAAACATGTACTACCGGATAATGTGAGTAAAAATATTTCGATTATGGAGCGAACGCTTTCCTTTGAAGTAACAAATCATAGCAATTTTAGTCCGTACTTAAAAGAAATTTTACAGGGGATTTTTGCTGAGCGAGTTTACCAGTTAACATATTTAAAAAAAGATGCGGAGAAAGTATTGGTCGCCCAATTTATTCGAATCGAATCTAAATTTGGCCAGTGGTATGCTAAAATCTTTAACTTTGAGGCAAATCATGTTCAAATAATTAGATGTGATAAAATTCTTTCTATTGAGGAAACAAGCAATACGAATCCAAAAAATCTTGAAGAGTTGTTAAGTTATCTTATTAATTTTCATAGAAAGCCTGATGCAACTGATTTTATTGTCATTGTTAATCAAAAAGGAAAAGACATTTTTGATAAAGAGAATTATCCTTCCATGAAGATAAAAAAAGAAAATGAAAATTATAGTATAACAGGCTATTTTAACAAGCAAGAAGTTGAGTTTATTGCAAGTTACTTTCTGAATTTCGGTGAAACAATTATCTCCATTCAGCCTGTTATGCTAAAAGAGTTAATCTATAATAAGGTATTATCTATAAAGCAGCATTTAACTTCTTTAAGAGAAAGTTAGTTTTAATCATTTTTTGACATGAAAAAGCCCTTGAGATTTAAATATCTATAGGGCCTTTTTGTGATGTTATTTGTTCTTTAGAAACATTATTTTTCTGGGACGGACAGTCCATAAAAGAACATCGTAACGATATCTTGTATATGTTTTTCGCGATCTCCTTCAAGAAGCTGTGCTCCGAAATCATCACCTAATTTAGTGAACATTTGAATGTATAGCAACATCATTTCTTTAGTAAGGTGAGGATTAATTTCATTTTTTTGCTGTGCTTGTTCTAATATTTCTAAATACCAAGGTAGGATTTTTTCGTTTTGATAACTATAAATAAACTCGCGGAGTTCTTCATCCCTTTGCATCATTTGTAGTAACATATCTGGCTGAAATAACCCACCAGTATTCATTTTTCTTACAATCATTTTTTGCATCATATCATGAAAAGGTAAATTTTCCGCTGCAAGATCTTTATAATATTGAAATTCAGATATAATAAATTCTTGTATAAGCTCTCGAAATAACGCATCTTTACTTCCGAAATGATTATAAATGGTAACTTGAGAAACGTTTGCTTTTTTTGCAATATGTTCTATTTTCACTTCATTAAATCCGCGTTCTGAAAATAATAAGAAGGCTGCCTCTTTAATGGCACGTTTTTTCTTTTCTTTCACTTTTTCAAAGCCGTTCAATGCAATCACCTCAATTATAATATACAAGAAAAAATAATGGGAAACAATAATTTTGAAATATGGGCATATAAATATTTCAAAAAGTTGTTGCGAATATGAAAGATGAGGAGTACAATAATTTTGAAATATCACATATTAAATATTTCAAAAAATGAGGTGGAATTATGATTTCAGTTCAAAATGTCACAAAACAGTTTTCAAATGGAAAAGGTTTGTTTCATATTACATTTGATGTAAAAGAAGGGGAAGTAATTGGTTACTTAGGACCAAATGGTGCTGGGAAATCCACAACAATTCGTAATTTAATGGGATTTATAAAACCGACAGCTGGTAAAGCGACAATTTTTGGATTAGATTGCTGGGATGAAGCAGCGAAAATTCAAAGAGAAGTTGGTTATTTGCCAGGAGAAATTTCTTTTATTGAAGGAATGAACGGATTAGAGTTTTTAAAGTTAATGCAAGGGATGCGTGGGTTAAAGGATACGAAAAGACGAGATGAACTAATAGAACGTCTGCAATTTGATGTGAAAACACCGATTCGAAAAATGTCTAAAGGAATGAAACAAAAAGTAGGAATTGTTGCTGCTTTTATGCATGATCCGGAAGTGTTAATTTTAGATGAACCGACCTCAGGACTCGATCCACTTATGCAGCAAGTATTTATAGATTTAATAGTAGAGGAAAAGCAAAGAGGGAAAACGATTCTTATGTCGTCGCATATTTTTACTGAAATTGAGCGTACGTGTGATCGAGTAGCGATTATTAAAGATGGTCGCCTTGTAACGGTTGAAAATATTCATGATTTACAAAGTATGAGACGACAGGTAATAGATGTAACCGTATCATCGCAAGAAGAGATTGAATCTCTTACGCAATGTAATTTGCAATTTGAAGCGGTGAAAGGTAGAGAAGCATCGATTATTGTGCAAGGAAACTATCAAACGGTTTTACAAACACTTTCAAACTATAATGTAACGGCACTTCAAACGAGAGTGATGGATTTAGAACATTTATTTATGCATTATTACGATAAGAAAGAAGGGGTAAAGCATGAATAAGCAATTGTTTTTAGCTAGTTTGAAAGAAACACAAAAAAGTATTTTGAGTTATGCAACTGGTGCAGCTCTATATTTATGGTTGTTAATTTGGGTCTTCCCTTCAATGGTATCAGCGAAAGGGTTAAATGAATTAATAAGTGCTATGCCTGATAGTGTGAAAAAAATTGTTGGAATGGAAAGTCCGATTCAAAACGTAATGGATTTTTTAGCTGGTGAATATTATAGTCTATTGTTTATTATCATATTAACAATTTTTTGTGTAACAGTTGCAACGCATTTAATTGCTCGTCATGTAGATAAAGGAGCGATGGCATACTTGTTAGCAACACCTGTATCTAGAGTGCGAATTGCAATCACGCAAGCGTCTATTCTTATATTGGGACTACTGATTATTGTAGCTGTTACGTATGTAGCGGGTATAGTAGGTGCAGAGTGGTTTCTACAAGATAATAACTTAAATAAAGAATTATTCCTGAAGATAAACGTAGTTGGAGGGCTCATATTTTTAGTCGTTAGTGCGTATTCATTTTTCTTTTCTTGCATATGTAATGACGAAAGAAAGGCACTTAGCTACTCAGCAAGTTTAACTATTTTATTCTTCGTAACGGATATGGTAGGTAAATTAAGCGATAAGTTAGAGTGGATGAGAAATATATCATTATTTACGTTATTTCGTCCGAAAGAAATTGCTGAAGGAACGTATAATATATGGCCAGTGAGTATAGGTTTAACTGCTGGAGCACTTTGTATTTTCATCGTAGCAATTGTAGTGTTTAGAAAGAGGGATTTACCGTTGTAAAGTAGAAAGTCCACTGATAGAGTGGGCTTTTTTTGATGAGGAGTAAACGAATGAATCATTTGTTCCGGGTGCAGCTATATGTAAGTGATATCGAAAAGTCATTATTGTTCTATGAAGAAGTAATTGGTTTAAAGTTGTATAAAAGAAGCATGCATGGAGCTCGTTTTAATCATGACCAGTTTTCTTTATTATTAGTTAGTGATTCAAGATTGAATGAAAATCACTACTTTTACAATCGAAAAGAAATGAAGGGGAATGGCTTTGAATTAATTATTGTTGTCAATGGGATTGAGGAAGTATATGAACGTTGTAAAGAGAATCGGTGCACAATACAAGAAGAAATTCAAACCTATCCATGGGAGATGAGAGGATTTAAAGTTACAGATCCAGATGGATATTTCCTTAGAATTACATCTGAGTAAAGGTAAACATGAAGAATGTTTACCTTTTTTTATGAAAATATTCAAAAAAATGAACCTTTTTCTAGGCTCATCCGTCTAATACATGTAAAGTTAAATTTGAAGTGAGGATGAAACAGGAGGAGCAATTGTGAAAGTAATCCCTTTATATAAAATGATTGTAAAAGAAGAAACCGATGTTTCTTTAGCGAAAAAAGGTGATCATGAAGCGTTTATGGCGCTTATACATACAGAAAAAGTGAAGATGTATCGTATTGCAAAGGCTATGTTACGTGATGAGACAAATATAGAGGATGCGATACAGGCAACAATTTTAAAAGCCTATGAAAATATAAAAAAATTAAAAAAAGAAGAGTTTTTTCAAACTTGGTTAATTCGAATTTTAATGAATGAGTGTAACAATATTATTAGAGCGTATAAAAAGGTAATTGTGACAGAAGAGAATGATTACAATATGAGTGCCTGTGATCAGTATGAAGATATAGATTTGTGTAATGCGATTCAATCGTTACATGAAGAATTAAGAGCTGTTACGGTGCTTTATTATTATGAAGATATGAATCAAGAGAGTATTGCCAAGCTTTTAGAAATACCAAAAGGAACAGTGAAATCGAGATTGTCACGTGCGAGGGAACAACTGCAAAAACGATTAAAGATGGAATAGGGGGTGTCTAGGATGGATAACGAAAAATTATTTGATGAGAAATTAAAAAAGAGAATAAAAGAAGAGAATGTTATAGTACCGCCAGAGTTAAATGAAAAGATTAATAGTACACTACATAATCTTCCGGTCAAAAAGAAAGGTTACAGAGTTTATATGATGGCTATAAGTGCTGCGGTTCTAACACTTTCAATTGTGTCTATGTCGGAGTTTTCTAATCAAATTTTTGCTCAAAATGGTGGAGTATTTGAATATGTAAAGAAGAAGGCGTTTTCTGATTATGAAAATGAAGAAGAAATAAAATCGAACGTAAATTATCCAGATAAAGAAAAAATTCATGAAAAGATGCTGGATTCTATTGATCATTTTAAAAATATTTCAGGACAATTTGAGGAATATTCTAGCTCGTCAAGAATTGCTACAACATACAAATATGCGATTGATACGGAGCAACAAAGTGGTATCTCTTCGAAAGAAGATAAACTAGCGAAAAAACGAACAATTATATATAACGAGGGCAAGAAAAAAGAATTTGATGATGAGAAGTATACATATAAAGAGACAAAATGGAGCCCGAAAGAAAAAAACTATGAACTATTAAAATTAAATCCTACGGAAAGATTATTGAGAAAATCAGGCGAGAAAAAAAGATATGATGATGAATATATAGGATTCGCTAAGTATAGTATTCAATCAGAATTTGCTGATCTATTAATTCGATATAAAGATTGGAATTATAAAGAAACGAAGTATCTTGGACTGGATTGCTACAAAATAGAAGGGACAATAAACATAGAAATGCCTGTAAGTACATCTGAAGATTTAAGAGGGAAGTTTGAAATGGTTGTAGAGAAAAATACGGGGATTATGCTAAAGTTCCTTAGTTTCCACGAAGGTATGATTCAATATTCGATTACAACTGAATGGATACAAATAAACAAAGGGTTGAAAGAGAATGTGTTTCAAAAGGATAGCGCTAAGTATGAAAAATTGAAAAATATATTAGATGAATAGAAAATGGAGGGAACGATATGGAGAATACTTCTTCTTCAAGAGAAAAGAAAAATAAAAGACAATATAAAAAGACAATGATAATAAGTGTCTTGTTAGTAGTATTACTATTTGGCGGAGTTGGATACGGTGCTTATGTGTATATGAAAACTTCTAATCTCGTACAAAAGTCTAGTTTGAATTTAGCGCGTGGTGAAAAATCACATTTACGTGAGAACGCCGTAAAACCAATTGCAAATAATGTTTCACTTTTAATTATGGGAATTGATGAAAATCAAGAACGACAAAAGGAGTATAATGGTGCATTTCATACAGATGCGCTACTGTTAGCTACTTTTAATAAAGATGATAAGACAGTGAAATTAACGAGTATCCCACGTGATACATATACATATGTTCCAGTTGAAAAGAAAAAAGATAAAATAACGCATGCATATGGAAGTGGTTTTGTTAAAAATGGTAAAGATGGAGGGCCGCAAGCTTCAGTGGAAGCGGTAGAAAAATTGTTACAAGTACCTGTTGATTATTTTGTGAAGTTTAATTTTAATTCATTTACTAAAATTGTTGATGGATTAGATGGGATTGAAGTAGATGTCCCAGTTGAATTTACGGAGCAAAATAGTAAAGATGAACCTGACGCAATCCATTTGAAAAAAGGACTACAAAAATTAACAGGGGAAGAAGCACTTGCACTGGCAAGAACGCGTCATATTGATAGTGATGCAATGAGAGGACAGCGTCAACAGCTTGTTATTGAGGCGATGTTAAGTAAATTAAAAAGTGTAGGCTCGATTACGAAACTAGAAAAAATGATTGAGGCGGTTGACGGTGATTTTAAAACAAACTTAGTAATGGATGATATTTTATCTTTTTATAAATACGGATTAAGCGGTTCAGTTGAAAAGATTCAATTAGCTGGTGATGATGTATATTTACCTAATGGTCCAAATGGGCAACGTGTATATTATTATAATCCTAATAAAAAAGATCTACAGAGTTTGAGTAATACGCTTAGAACACATCTAGGATTAAGTGAAAAGCAGATTGAGGAGAATTGAAGCAGGCGAAATGTCTGCTTTTTTATTATGTTTAATAGTATGGCATTTAAATTCTATTGTTATATACTATTTTAAAATTTTGGATAATAGTGCAACGTAATTATGTGGTTTAAGTTAAATAGCAGGGGGGCTATTACATAAAATACATCATTAGCAATTATTGAAATCGTATGGGAGAAATGAAAGAAACAGGGGAATATTAAAAATGAGAATTGTAAAGAATTTAACATTCCAAGTTATTGTGGCAATTATTTGTGGTATTGCAGTAGGGGCAATTTGGCCTAGTGTTGGACAAGAGATGAAGCCAATTGGTGAAACATTCATCAATATGATTAAAATGGTTATTGCACCGATAATCTTTTTAACGATTGTACTTGGTATTGCAAGTATGGGAAGTATGAAAAAAGTAGGTCGTGTTGGTGGGAAGGCACTATTATATTTTGAAATCGTTACAACAGCGGCTTTAATTATTGGTATCATCGTAGCGAATGTTGTGCGTCCAGGAGATGGATTAGATCCCTCAAAACTAAAGGGCGGAGATGTTTCACAATATGTCCAAAGCGGTCAAGAAATGCAGTGGATGGATTTCTTTTTACATATTGTGCCGTCTAACATGTTTGAAGCATTTGCAAAAGGCGATATTTTACAAGTGTTATTCTTCTCAATTTTATTTGGTGCAGGGTTAACGATGCTAGGGAAAAATGGACAACCTGTTATCGACTTTTTTGAAAGATTATCGAAAGTATTTTTTAACATTTTATCCATTGTAATGAAATTAGCACCGGTTGGAGCATTCGGCGGGATGGCGTTTACAATTGGTAAATATGGTTTAAGTACACTTATTCCACTGGGTAAATTAATGATTTGTGTATATGCAACAATGGCATTATTTGTTTTTATTGTTTTAAATTTTATTTGTAAATTTTACAAATTTAGTTTGTGGAAATATTTGGCGTATATTAAAGAAGAATTACTTATTGTTCTTGGGACATCATCATCAGAATCAGTACTGCCGCGAATGATGACAAAGATGGAAGACTTCGGATGTTCGAAGCCAGTAGTAGGTTTAGTCATTCCGACAGGATACTCTTTTAATTTAGATGGAACGGCAATTTATTTATCGATGGCTACTATATTTTTAGCGCAAGTCTTTCACGTCGATCTTTCACTAGGTCAACAATTAACTATAATAGCTATTTTGTTAGTTACATCTAAAGGAGCTGCAGCAGTAACAGGTGGAGGATTTATTGTATTAGCATCTACGTTATCTGCAATGAATGTTATTCCATTAGAAGGATTAGCACTATTACTTGGTGTAGATCGTTTCATGTCTGAAGCACGTGCTATCGTCAATTTAATTGGTAACGGAATTGCGACTGTAGTTGTTGCAAAGAGTGAAAATGAATTTGATGATGAGAAGTATACGAGAGTAGTAGAAGAAATGAAAAGAGAGAAAATGGCCGGATAAAAAGTCAGCTTTGCTGACTTTTTTATTTTTGTAGAAAAGAGGTTTTTTATAATATACATTATTTATTAACAATAATTTACAAGTGTTTTATAGTAGAGAGATATAAAGGCTATTAAATCAATACATAGAATTCAATGAGATATAGTGTTTCGAAAGATTATGGAATTTTTATGAATACTACTGTAAAAAAATAATTTTTTAAAAATTTTCAATAATAACACTTTACAAAACTCAAAAAATTAGTAGAATAATAGTTAATAAGAATCTTCTGATAAATATATAAGGAAAAACAGAATTATCAGAAGATTCTTAAATGAGAGCGTTAAGAATTAGGGAGGGTACAGAAAGTGAAAAAGAAAAAAATGAAAAAACTAACAGCGGTTGTAGCACCAGTTTTAGCAATGAGTATGGCATTAACAGCATGTTCTACATCAGGCGGAGATAAGAAGACAAATACAAATTCTAGCTCTGGCGGAGATAGCAAATCAGAAGAAAAATTAGCAGCGAAACAAGTGTTCAATAAAACAGAAAACCAAGAAATTCCAACAATGGATACTTCGAAAAATACAGACGTTGTAGGTTCTCAAATTTTAGGTAATACAATGGAAGGACTATACCGTTTAGATAAAGATAATAAACCAATCCCAGCTGCGGCAGAGTCAAGCACGAAGAGTGAGGATGGTAAAAAATATACATTCAAATTACGTAAAGATGCAAAATGGTCAAATGGTGATCCTGTAACAGCGAAAGATTTCGTGTTTGCATGGCAACGCCTATTAGATCCAAAAACAGCTGCTGAGTATGCATTTATCGCATTCCCAATTAAAAATGCAGAAGCGGTTAATAAAGGGGAAAAACCTGTAACTGAACTAGGAGTAAAGGCAGTAGACGACCTTACTTTAGAAGTTGAATTAGAACAAGCAGTACCATACTTCTTAAACTTAGTAGCATTCCCATCGTACTATCCATTAAATGGGAAGTTCGTAACAGAAAAAGGGGATAAATACGGTTTAGAATCTGATACAACAGTATATAATGGGCCGTTCGTTCTTTCTGATTGGAAGCATGAACAAGGTTGGAAACTGAAGAAAAATGATCAATATTGGGATAAAAAGACCGTAAAATTAGATGAAATTAACTATAGTGTTGTAAAAGAGCCAGCAACTATTGTGAATTTATATGATAGTGGCCAAATTGACTTCGCTTTATTAACAGGAGAATTTGTTGACAAATTTAGAAATAATAAAGAGGAATATGGGGTATATAATGAACCAAGTACGTTCTTTATACGCTTAAATCAAAAACGTGGTGGACAAGATACACCATTAAAGAGCAAGAAATTACGCGAAGCAATTGCGCTATCAATTGATAAAAAGAATTTAGCAAATGTTATTTTAAACGATGGATCTAAAGCGGCTGATTATGTAGTGCCGAAAGGATTAGCAACTGGACCAGACGGTAAAGACTTCCAAGAAACATTTAAAAACGGTATTAAACCAGATGCGAAAAAAGCAGCTGCTGCATGGGAAGAAGCGAAAAAAGAACTTGGAAAAGACCAAGTGACAATTGAACTCTTGAACTATGATACTGGTAATGCGAAAAAAGTTGGGGAATACGTAAAAGATCAAATTGAGAAAAACTTAAAAGGTGTAACAGTAAATATTAAACTTCAACCGTTTAAACAAAAACTAAAATTGGAATCAGAGCAAGATTATGATATTTCATATGGCGGATGGAGCCCAGATTATTTAGATCCAATGACATTCTTAGATATGTTTGAATCGAATCATTCTCATAACCAAATGAGTTTCTCTAATTCAAAATATGATGATATGATTAAAAAAGCTGGCGGCGAATTAATGGGTGACGCGAAAAAACGTTGGGAAGAGCTAGGAAAAGCAGAAAAGTTACTTCTTGAAGAGGATGTAGCAATTGTACCTGTATATCAACTTGCTAGATCTTATGCTATGAAGCCAAATATTAAAGGTGTTGTTAAACATAATATTAGCCCGCAATATAGCTATAAGTGGGCATATGTAACTGAGAAATAATAGAGTTGAAAAAGCACTTCAAAGTAGCCACTTTGAAGTGCTTTTTATTATGAAATGAAATATAAAAAGAGAGGAATAAGGAAAATGGTACTAACATATAGTAGGTGGGGGGATAATCCACATATAGTAGTAATAAAAAATATATTATTATCACTAAAAATTCTAAATATTTTAAAAATAACTTTACAAAACTGAAAAAAATAGTAGAATATTAATTAATAAGAATTTTCTGATAACTATGTTAGTGGAAAATCTCTCAAAGTTATTTTCGTACATATAATTGGGGAGGGTACAATAATGAAGAAAAAGATGAAGAAGTTCACGGCGGTTGTGGCACCAGTGTTAGCAATGAGTATGGCTTTAACAGCATGTTCTGGTTCTGGTGGAGAGAAAAAAACGACTACGACGTCTAATAATGGTGGAGAAGAGAAGAAATCTGATATTAAATATGCAGCAAAGCAAGTATTAAATCGTACAGAAACTCAAGAAATTCCGACGATGGATACTTCAAAGTCAACTGATGTTGTTGGCGCGCAAATTTTAGGAAATACAATGGAAGGTTTATATCGTCTTGATAAAGATAATAAGCCGATTCCAGCTGCTGCGGAATCTAGCACAAAAAGTGAGGATGGTAAGAAATATACATTTAAGCTAAGGAAAGATGCAACGTGGTCAAATGGCGATCCTGTGACAGCAAAAGACTTTGTATATGCATGGCAGAGATTATTAGATAAAAATACAGCTTCTGAATATGCATTTATAGCTTATTATATTAAAAATGCAGAAGTAATTAATAAAGGAGAAAAGCCTGTAACTGACCTAGGAGTGAAAGCTATAGATGATTATACGCTAGAAGTAGAATTAGAAAAACCAGTACCGTATTTTTTAAATTTAACAGCATTCCCATCCTACTATCCGTTAAATGAAAAGTTCGTCAAAGAAAAAGGAGATAAGTTCGGTTTAGAAGCAGATACAACGTTGTATAACGGACCGTTTGTGATGTCTTCGTGGAAACATGAACAAGGCTGGCAATTGAAGAAAAATGATAAGTATTGGGATAAAAAGACTGTGAAATTAGAAGAAATTAATTATAGTGTAGTAAAAGAAGTTGCTACACGGGTGAATTTATATGATACGGATTCTCTTGATTTTGCACTACTTTCTGGAGAATTTGTAGATAAATATAAATCGAATAAAGGTGAATACGGTGAGTATTCAGAAGCAAGCACATTCTTCTTACGTTTAAATCAAAAGCGTAACGGACAAGATACACCGTTAAAGAGCAAAAAACTTCGTGAAGCAATTGCGTTATCAATTGATAAAAAAGGTTTAGCAAACGTTATTTTAAACAATGGTTCAAAAGCTACAGATCAATTGGTTCCAAAAGGGCTGGCGACAGGACCGGATGGTAAAGATTTTCAAGATACATTTAAAAATGGCCTGAAGTATAATCCGAAAAAAGGAGCAGCAGCTTGGGAAGAAGCGAAAAAAGAGCTTGGAAAAGATCAAGTTACGATTGAATTACTAAGCTATGATGATGGAACTGCGAAGAAGATTGCTGACTACTTTAAAGATCAAATTGAGAAAAACTTAAAAGGTGTAACAATTAATACAAAAATTCAGCCGTTTAAACAAAAACTGAAATTAGAATCAGCACAAGACTATGAAATTTCATATGGTGGATGGAGTCCAGACTATGCGGATCCAATGACATTTATCGACATGTTTGAGTCGAAGAGTCCGAATAACCAGATGAGTTATTCAAACTCAAAATATGATGAAATGGTAGAAAAAGCAGGTAATGAGCTATTGAGTGATACGAAAAAACGTTGGGAAACATTAGGGAAAGCAGAAAAATTACTACTTGAAGAAGATGCAGGAATGGTACCTTTATATCAAACTGGTAGAGCATATGTAATGAAACCGAATGTGAAAGGCATTGTGAAACATAACATTAGTCCAGAATATAGCTTTAAATGGGCTTATATAACAGAAAAGGATAGTAAGTAAGATTATGATAATTCTATAAATTTAAAAGTATTTTCTACAATTGAGTATTGGTTGTGGGAAATACTTTTTTATGAGAGTATAAAAATTTAGATTATAGAAGGTTAGAGGGGATATAAAACGAAGTAGTGATGGATTTATTTGATTGATAATTGGTGTGAATACAAACTCACATGTAGAATGTCGAAAAAAATTTGTAAAATATAGGTGAATTTCCGAAAAAAATAGTTAGAAAATTCAAATAAGTGTGTTAAGATGGTATCAACAGCTTAGATAGACATTTTATGTATTATATGGAGGGGAGTGGAAGTGATGAAAAAAATGAAAATCCAAGTACGTAAAGTGGAGAAGTTAGTACCATTAGCAGTACATGCATCTTAATGATTGGAAAATAGACTAAATAAGTAAGGGAGGTTCTAGTATGAAAAAAGTGAAAATCCAAGTACGTAAAGTGGAGAAGTTAGTACCATTAGCAGTACATGCATCTTAATGATTGGAAAATAGACTAAATAAGTAAGGGAGGTTTTAGTATGAAAAAAGTGAAAATCCAAGTACGTAAAGTAGAGAAGTTAGTACCGTTAGTAGTACACCATAGTTAATAGTAAGTTAGGAAATTGGCCGTGCATTATTTTATGTACGGTCTATCAAATTTGATGGAGGTATTTGTATGAGGCCGAAATTTAAAGAAATAATGAAACCTGTAGTAGTACATCAAAATGTAATACGGATAGGATTAGAAACGGATAGCTATGAGATTGACGATTCAGATGGCGTGATAAACGAAATAATTGAATTGTTGGATGGCAAGAGAGATATACTTGAAATTTCTGAAGTAAGCTCAATACCAGTTGATATGATTGAAGAATGTATTCATGCTCTCAATGAAATTGGTTGTATTGAGGATGAAAGTGTTGATCCATATCAATACATAAATAAAAAAGATTTAGAAAGGTACAGAGCTAATTTAACATTCTATACAAATTTTACTTCTTTAGAAAAAAATAAATTTGAATTTCAAAAAAAAATAAAAGATTCGACAGTAGCAATATTAGGTCTTGGTGGTGCTAGCTTAGGTGTGGCGTGTTTAACAGGTCTAGGCGTGGAGAATATTATAGGTGTGGATTATGATTTAGTAGAAACAAGTAATTTGAATCGACAATTTTTATATTCAGAGAAAAATATAGGGGAATTAAAAACAGAAGCAACATTGAACCGTCTTAAAGAGCTTAATAGTGATGTGAATTTTAAATTTATTAATAAGAAAATTAAAAGTTCAGATGACTTGAACTCAATTATAAAAGAAGCAGATATTGTCATAAATGCTATAGATTCACCAGCGATTCTTTGTAATAGGTGGGTAAATGCAGCGTGTGTAAAGCAAAATATTCCTTATATTCAAGGTGGAGTAAGTAACACACAAATAATTTGGGAGAGAATAGTACCTAATCAAAGTGGTTGTTATGATTGCTATTTAATTCATGCCCTGCGTCTAGATCCTTTCTTTGAATATCAATTAAAAGCAATTTATAATAATCATTTTCCAGGTAGAAATGTTACAACCGGCCCTCATGTTGCATTATTAAATGGCTTTATGACTTCTGAAGTAGCTAAGTTGCTTTCAGGCTATACAGAGGCTATGCCTGCTTCTACTACAATGATTTATGACAAAATAAATATAGAGATTAAAAAGAATTTCAAGTGGGACAAGCTGCCTGACTGCCCTACATGTGGAAAAGAGAATGAGAATATTGAGCCAGTTAGTCTTGAAGAATTAATTTCAATAGCGAAACAAGGGACGGCAGTTCAATGAGTAATCAATTAACATTAGACTCTATAGTGGATTTAAGTCATTTATCAATTCAAAAAGAAGATGATGAGGAATATACGGTAGGAGATTTGTATAATGATATATTTATTAGAATTCCATACGAGGGTGTCCTAGTAATAGAACTGTTAAATAAAGGTTTGAGTATTGAGGAATCTCAAAAAGAAATTGAAAATAAATATAAAATTGAAATCGATGTTTTAGATTTTGTTGAATTATTACTGGAATTAAATCTTATACATAAATTAGATGGCAAAGTATTAATGGAAATAATAAAAACGGATATGAATTTAGGATGGAAACAAAAAATAGGTAATTTGTTTTTTCGAAAAGAAACGGTAATTATGTATACAATATTAAGTATATTAACTGTTGGAATGTTTTGCTATGAGCCTAGCCTTTTACCGAATTATAAAGACATGTTTCTTTTTGAATCAGTTGGTATCAGCTTGTTCATATTCTTTATTGTATCGTGGCTTCTAACATTTTTACATGAAATTGGACATTATTTTGCAGCTGCAAAAGAAAATGTCCCTGTTCGGTTTCAGTTAAGTATTAGATGGTTTTGGATTGTTATAGAAGCTGATATGAATAAACTATGGTCACAGGAAAAACAAAAAAGATATATTCCTTTTTTAGCTGGTCTTTGTTGGGATATGGTGGTGCTCTTTAGCGCTGTATTGATACAGTTTTTTATACAAAACCAAGAATTTATATATCACTTTGCTAGAATGATTATACTTATTCAAATGTATAGGATTGTATCTCAGTTTGCAATCTTTTTAAGGACAGACTTTTACTATATTTTAATAACATATTTTAATAGTTCTAACCTTACTCAAAGTGCTACAGCATACTTATTGAAAAGTATTGTGTCTACTAAAAAGAACATATATGTTAATTTACCAGAAAAAGAAAAGAAACTGGCGAAGTATTACAGCTATTTTTATGTGCTCGGAGGTATAGCGGCGAGTTTATTATTTGTATTTTATACAGTTCCAGCAGGATATACAGCTATTAATGGAGCGGTTCAACAAATTAGTAGCTATCAAATAAATTCAATTAATTTTTGGGATGGTTTTATTTTATTAAGTCTAACTCTATTTGAGATTGCTCTTTGGTGTATTGGAGCATGGAAAAGTCGTATTAGAAATACAAATTCTCAGTTAGAAGTGTAAAAACTATATTTAATTTGGTATAACATCTTATATGATGCATTATTCTGAATTTTATTTTGTTTGGTATTAATATGATGATTTTTAATAAAAGCAATTCAACGTGAGAAATTCATTGTTGGATTGTTTTTATTTTGAAAAGGGCTTTAGTAGGGGAATGCACCATTTCTGTGAGTTGGAATATAAGTAATATAGAAAATTAAAAGGAGAATCCCATGGGACGAAATACTTACATCGATTTCTTAGCTTATTACGGAATAGGAAGTGCTCATCCTGGTGGCTTTACGCTAACAAAAAATTTGTTAGCACAACTACCTTTTAGATTTGGAGCAAATGTCCTGGAGATAGGCTGCGGTACAGGGAAAACAGCGGCGTATATGACAAAAGAATGCGGTTATAAAGTAACGGCGGTTGAAAAGAATGAGATTATGATTCAAAAGGCGGTGCGACACGTTCCTAAGTGAAAAGCTTAGGCATTGTCGAACTTACAGTTCAACAGTGAACTGTCATTCCAAGAAGTCAAATGATAGGGTAACGCCTTGAAGGGCTTCCTTTAATACTCCGACATGCAGTGAAGTTAGCAAGAACTGAACTGTATGAAGCTCGGTGAAGTCGGTTGAGAGTTACCGTAATCCTATAGGATACGAAAGTCACTCAGAGGTGGGTGGTGTAACCTATAAACCGGAAGTCTATAAATTACCTATGGTTAGTATGCACTATGAACCAATAGAGTATGGTATGTGCGGACGAATCTCTGATGGTACGGGTCTATATCGGAAGTAAGTCGAAAGGCTTACTGACACAATTAGTGTCGCTACTGTGGATGAGTAAAACTCGCCTTTATGAAAGTCCATATATTGTTACAGGCAATATCAAGGTAGCAGGCTCATAGGAGAAACCTAACGGTATATGCACAGATAGGAATGACGGAACGTGGTAAGCTGTCAACACTGAGGGCTTGCTTCCGATGAAGTGGTTCTAGGGAAAACAATTGTAAATTGTATAACCTAGGTTTATGACAGTGAAAGTGGTGGCACAGTACCTATGAAACGTGTAATGAACGTGGAGGGATAGCCACTAGTCGATTGAAAACTGACTGTTACTTATGGTTGACATGGTTTCGAGTAAGACTAAAGAGATGTAAACCTCCAGTAAATAAGGGGAGGTTACAGCCCATGTTAAAGAAAACTAAACTAAGGCACAGTGAATATTACGACATGCAAAGAAAGTATGATGAGTTATATTCTAATAGCCTTAATGGTAACAATTTCTATAAATTAATTGATATTATCGGTTCGGAAGAAAATATTAGATTAGCATACCGCAACATCAAAACTAATAAGGGGAGTAACACGGCTGGAGTTGACAATTTAACCATTAAAGATATTTGGCACCTAAACGATACAAAGATTATTCATGAAGTTAGGAAACGATTAAATAACTATCAACCACAAGCAGTTAAAAGAGTCCTTATCCCAAAAGAGGGCAGTGATAAGAAGCGACCCCTGGGGATTCCAACAATTTGGGACAGATTAGTACAACAATCTATCCTCCAAGTATTGGAACCTATTTGTGAAGCTAAGTTTCATAACCATAGTTATGGATTTAGACCGAACAGAAGTACACACCATGCACTAAGTAGAGTTGTAAGTCTTATTAACATAGGTCACCAACACTACTGTGTTGATATTGACATTAAGGGGTTCTTTGATAATGTATGCCACAAAAAGCTATTAAGGCAAATGTGGACTCTGGGAATAAGAGACAAATCACTTCTATGTGTTATTTCAAAAATCCTTAAATCTGAGATAGAAGGAGAGGGTATTCCCAATAAGGGTACTCCGCAAGGAGGAATTATTTCTCCTTTACTTTCCAACATTGTTCTAAATGAACTTGATTGGTGGATAAGTAGCCAATGGGAAACCTACAAACCTCACAGAATCTCTACTCGGCATTTAGGGTTTCGACAATATGCTAGGAAGTACACGAATCTAAAATGTGGTTATGTAGTGAGATACGCGGATGACTTCAAAATAATGTGTCGGACTTATGATGAAGCACAACGCTTTTATCATGCGACAGTTGATTTTCTCAAATCCCGCTTGGGATTAGAAATTAACCCCAAAAAGTCCAAAGTGGTTAATCTCAAGAAAAACTCGTCAGTTTTCCTTGGATTCAAAATCAAAGTGGTTAAACAAGGTAAAGCTAAATTTGGATATATTGCAAAAACCAGTATGTCCGACAAAGCTATTACAAAAGCTAAAAGACAACTAAAAGAACGAATCAAAGGAATTCAAAAGGAGCCCACTTCAGAGAAAGTTACTCAATTTAATTCAACCCTTCTTGGTATACAAAATTACTTTAAATATGCGGTTACAATTTACATGGATTTAACGGAGGTAAATTACTCTCTGCGAAGAGTCATAAGAACCAGACTTAGAAACAATATGAAGCACATGAAGTTCTGTGAAACATCTGTGAATTTTAAAAGGAAGACCAAAGGAATACAACCTAACACTAAGATTTACGTTGTACAGAACACTCCACTCTTACCAGTTACAGGAATACATCATAAAAACCCGTGGAATTTTTCGCAGGTTATCTGTAACTATACGGAAACGGGGCGTAATAAAGTACATAGTAATCTTAAGGCAATACCTAAGGATGTTCTCAACCAAGTTATGAGGACTTATTCGAAGAATAAAAGTATTGAGTACAACGATAATAGGATATCAAAATACGTTGCTCAATATGGTAAGTGTTATGTAACTGGTGAGGAAATTGGTATTGAACGTGTTCATTGTCATCACATTGTTCCCATTAAACAAGGTGGGGATGACAAGTACAACAACTTGGTAATTGTAGATTGGTTTATACACAAACTGATTCACATGACGAATCTTAATAAGATTACACATTACCTTCGGTCTTTTAAACTTAACAAGAAACAAATGGATAAACTGAATGTGCTAAGAACTAAAGCTGGAAATGAACCGATAGTAACATAATTTGATTTTAAAGTCAGTTGGAAACGATGGAACGCCGTATGCTAGGAAACTAGCACGTACGGTGTGAGGTGGGGGAAAAGGTGGAGATTACATCAAAGCCTTACCTATCATCATAAAGATAGATGGTTAATTGAAGGACTAGACATTCAATTAATTGAAGGGAATGTAGAGCAATTACCTTGTTTGCATGACTCATTTGAGTTCGTACTCGGAGAATCGATACTCGCTTTTACAGAGAAAGAAAGGGTTATCTCGGAGTGTTATCGTGTATTACAGAAGGATGGCAAGCTTGTTGTCATTGAAATGATTATTGATAGGCACATTGAGAAGAGTGAGGAAGAAAAGATTGCCCGATTATATGGGATGAATGAACTATTAACTGAGAATGAATGGGTACAATTATTCCAGAAAGCAAATTTTAAAAGAATTATAATTGCTGGCGGTGGTACAATTGCAGAAACAATCTCAGCTTATATAGAAGAGCCGGAATGGAATGTATCACAATTTATTCCCAATGAGTTATATGAGGCATGGGTACAGCATGAAAATGTACGACTTATGTACCAACATATTTTAGGACATCGTATTTTTATATGTGAAAAATAAAGGTAAAGAGTTGGCTAAAGGTAGTCAACTCTTTACTATGTTAAATGAAAAATAATGCAGCTAATGTAATTCCGAAGATGAAACCAAATCCGAGTTCAACACCCCAGCCGCCGCCACCCCAGCCGCCACAACTACCGCAACCACGACCGCCACATCCACAGCCGCTAAATCCACCACCACAACCAAATCCGCAACTATCACATCTGCTAATGCCACCACAAAGGTCACAACCACCGTTTGCATATGCGTCATAGTATCCAAAACCTGTATCAAAAGATGAGCGCTGTTGCACTGGTTCAATCCATACAGAGCTTTTTGTCACATCAATTATTTTTCCTAAATGAATGCGACCATCACGATCTTCAATGCGAACGACTTTGCCGAAATAACGTTGGCACGTATCGTAACATTTTTGTCTATGCATATTCATTCCTCCTTCCCCATTACAGTAATACGATATGTAAAGGGGACAAGTGCGGCTTGTACGAATGTCCTATGTATCATAATTGTTATAGGAAAGGGGAAATATAGTAAGAGGATATATAAGGAGGAAAATTCATGAAATCTACAGATCAGTTTCAGACATACGAAGTACCGTGGGAAGAATTTATTGAAGCGTTGCGAGAGGAAATGAAGAAGCAAGTAGGAGCGGATATTATTGATACAGTAGTTTGTAATTTAGAAGACGGTTTTGAAGTGTATACATATGTGCAAGGGGATTTGGATTTTGAATATAAGGAAGCGCTGGAAAGGAAATACGGGAGCGATGCAAAAACTCCTAATGTGCTAACGATTATGTTATTAGCTAGTATTTATAGTACAAGTGAAGAGAATATACGCTTGCATGCGGATCATAAAGATAATCCAATTGTTGAAGTGTATGTGAAGCAATGAAACACGCTGTGAAAGGCGTGTTTTTTATTTGTCCCGCATTAACTGCCCGTAAAAGCCCGATTGGTGAGGGCTGAAGCTCAGTGGGGGATGAACAAAACCCTTACTGAGTAAAATTTCACTTTATATGATAAAATGTTAGAAAATTAAGAAAGAAGGTGGCGGTTTGAAAATTAAACATCTTAATTTAACAGTTTCAGATGTAGTAGTTGCTAGAGAGTTTTTAGAAAAATATTTTGGTTTAACTTGTAGCGGGGCAAGGGGAAATGGCTTTGCAGTTTTGCGTGATAACGATGGGTTTATATTAACGTTAATGAAAGGGAAAGACGTACATTATCCGAAAACATTTCATGTAGGGTTTCCTCAAGAAAGTGAAGAACAAGTAAATAAGATGAATCAAAGGTTGAAGGAGGATGGGTTTTTGGTCGAACCTCCTAAGCATGCACATGCGTATACGTTTTATGTGCAAGCACCTGGTGGATTTACAATTGAAGTGATGTGTTAGTTCAAAATCAAACTTTTTGTTATTTGTTTTCAATATAAAAAGTAGGAAAAGTCTGTTTTAAGTGTAGAGCTTAAACAGACTTTTTTACTTATAGTATCGGATAGAAAACGCTAGAAGGAATCATATTCAGTGTGTATAACTGTTTACATAATAAAGTTATGCTGTGTTCGTTGTCCTAAAATACAAGTCATATATCTTGTATCCTCTCATAAATTTAAACATAGGAATTTGTCTACAAAGGTGGCGAAGCCTCATCATGAAAATTCGAATTTGTGCCACATTCATGTTGTTTCTATTTATATGGTTACATCCTTTTTGGACTTTTGCAAAAGGAGAGGAGGCAAAGGAAAGGGTCGTTTCACTTGTATATGATGATTCGGGCAGCATGAGAAATAACGATCGCTGGAAATATGCCAATTACGCTTTGCAAAGTTTAGTTGCGCTATTAGATGAAAAAGATAAATTTTCTTACGTTCCAATGAGCAAACCGAATGATCCATTAAACATTTCGTTAACGAAGGTTAAGAGACAAACAGAAATTGAGGGAATTGGGGCATGGAAAACGTATTTAAATACTCCGTTTAGCGCAGTAGAAACGGCGATGCAATCTATAAAAAAGGAAGCGGATATAGATGGAAAACGTGAATTTTGGCTTATTGTCTTAACTGACGGGGCATTTAATGATTTAGAGAAAGATAAGGTTGGCGGAAAAGAACAAATTACACAGAAGTTAGCACAGTTTAAGAAGGATATGGATGCAAAAAAGATATCGTTACATCCAATTTTAATTACGATGGAAGAGGATTTAGGACAGCAAGAAAAGGCACAACTAAATATGTTTAAAGAGATATGGAAGAAAGAGATAAACGGAGTTACGATGCCATCTAGTGGAGAGGATGGTATTGTAAAAAGCGTCAATCAAGTGGCAGCATTAGTTGCAAATCGTGATCCGTTCTCTTCTGTTGAATCGATTGTAAAAACGAAAGTAGTAGGGAAGAAAGTAGAGATTACAACACCATTTCCATTAAAGCGTATGACGCTTGTACGACAATCGCCTTCTTTGTCTAATTATCAGGTCACACAAATTTCTAAACCGTTACAATTACAATCTTCCTTTTCCATACATGCACCAGGAGAAGCGAAATTATTCGGAAATATAGTTCATATTAGTACGGAAAATCAGGAAGTTATTAAACCAGGCACTTATACGATAGAAGTGGATCGAGATATTGAAAAAGAAGGACTACAAGTACTAGTTGAACCGGCGCTTAACTATACTGTTTCTACTTATGATAAAGATGATCGTAGTCAAAAAAATGTGGAAAAAATGTACGAAGGTGTTACCGCTGTTATTGAAGCGAAGCCTACGGAATTACCAATTCAGTCTTCATATTTTCAGGCAGAAGTAGAAATAGACGGAAAACAGTACCCGATGAAGTGGGACGATAAAAAACATGTATTTTACTACGAAACGAAGATTGATAAAGGGTTAGTACGCGGGAAAGTTCATATGAACATAAAGGGATTTTACAGACAGACGAAAGAATTTAAAATCGAAGTAACGGAAAAACCAAAATTATCACTGCAAACGATAACGAAAGATTATGAAGAAAAAGTAACAAATTTAGAGAACAGTAAACCGTTTATTATACAACCACAGTTAGATGGTAAGCCGATGACAGAAGAGGCTGTAAAGAAACTATTAAAATCTACTGGTGTCACATCTAAACAATCAATCAACTATGAAATAAAACAACATGGTAATCAAATTTATATTTATCCTCGACCTCATTACTCCGACACATTCAATTTTACAGATACCGGCACCGTAGAAGCTACCATCGTAGTGCAAGATTCAAAATTACAAGAAGTAAAGAAAAGTATATCACTTCATATTCAAAATGCACCGTTTTATGAAAAATATGCGCTTATTTTTAAGTTTGTTATTCCTATCACTTTATTACTGTTAGTAGTAGGAATAATTGTTTTAGGATGGATTGTTCGTCCGAGATTTCACCGGAAAGCACTATTGTATTACGAATGGGATCAAGAGGTAGCGAAAGATTGGTTATATCAATCTGAACCAGAGTTACTTAAAAATAAATGGTGGAAGCACTATTTTGGCATTCCGTTTAGGGCAGAAAGAAAGACTGTGCAATCCGTTACGTTTATAGCAAAAAAAGGATCAAAATCGATATTTGTAGCGAAAGAGTCACAAGTAGTAGGAATGATTATTGATGGGATGTTTATAACAGAAGATGAGGTTGGAATGGAACATAAGACGCTATATCCAAATGAACTTTTAGTAATTGATAGAGGGTATGGTAAAGAAATTTACAAATATGAGTGTGAATAGTAGGTAGGGAAAAGGAGAGAGTCTTATCTTTTTCCCCCTCATTTCAAACAAGCAAGAATAGGAAGGTGGTTCACATGACGTTACAAGTTCCAACGATATTAATTGGTTTGGGTGGAATCGGTAGTACTGTGACACATCAAATATATGAAAGGCTACCTGAGGAGCGCCGAAAAAAGGTAGCAATGCACGTATTTGATACAGATGTGAATACATTGAGTAAATTTGATCATATTCGAAAGTTTAAAACGCAAACGAGTTCGAGTAAAACGCCAAGAGAGTATATTGCGGGAGACCCAACGATTCCCGAGTGGTTTCCGATGGATCCGACTATACTTGATAAACCGCTGACAGAAGGGGCAGGACAATTACGCGTCATTTCTCGTTTAGCGTTACGTGCTGCGATGAAAGAAGATAAATTGACATCCTTTTGGCAAGAAATCGAGAAGATTTTTCCGGTTACGAGCGATCAAACGGAATATGGAGTACGTGTCATTATAGTAACGTCACTAGCGGGCGGAACAGGTTCAGGGATGTTTCTGCAAATTGCATTATATTTACGTGAAATGCTTCGAAAAAAATTGCAGCATCACAACATTTTAATACGCGGCGCGTTTCTAATGCCGGATGTGTTAGTTAAGACGAGAACGGTTAGTGCGAAAGAGTTTGAAACGGTGCAAGCAAATGGCTATGCATCGTTAAAAGAATTACACGCGATTACACTCGGTTCTACAGGAGAACTATCCAAACGGGGTGGCGTCACGATTGAATTAGAGTATCGTCCTGATCAAGTAGATGAAGACGGAAGAACGAATCATACGATTAAACAACATCATTTACCATACAATTATTGTTTCTTATACGATTACGAAAACTTACATGGACACCACCTGCACAATTTATCGGATTATATGGAGCAAATGGCAAATACGATATATTTACAGTTATTTAGTCCGATGTCTGCAAATCATTTTGCGCAGGAAGATAATCAAATTCAGCAATTAGCAGAATCGAGCGGGAAAGGACGATATTGCGGGGCAGGGACAGCAAAGATTATTTATCCGTATGAGCACGTGTTAAAATATTGTGCTTTAAAATGGGCTGTGCAGGGTTTAGATGAATCGTGGCTTCATTTAGATAAACTGTTTCAAGAGAAGAAACAAAGATACGATCAAGATGTAAAACGTGGTATGCAACGTGAAAAGCCAGAGCGCGGGAAAAGTTATTTAGAAGACTTAGAACATCTTGCTACTCGTCCAGAGCAGGCTCATATTTTCTATAGACAAATGTACAATGAAACACGTGAGGGAGCAGAAGGCGGTAAGGTTGGTGTTGCGAAATCTAAACTGTTTTTAGAGGCTGTAGAGAGCTATGTACAGCGTACGGTGCAAAAAGATGAGGAATTAAACCGTCTGCAGCATGAGTGTAAAATTTCGGCTGCGAAATTGAAAATGATGGAGCAAATGAAAGGTGAAGTAGCAAGAGTGGATCATGCGGTTCGTTTATATGCGTATGCGATTCCGAGCCGTGTACATGAACATGTAACGACACTTTTATATGACATGATTGAATCAGACCGTTTTTCACCAAGTGGTTCTGAAGGTCAGTCATATCAACTAAATACATGGTTTTTAAAGAAAACAGATCCTGTTCACCCAGTATCAGCTCGTTTTATGCTGTATGAAATTCGAAAGCAGTTAGTAGAGAAAATGAATCGACTACATGAAAATAATGAACAAAAGCGTAATTTAATTCAAAACTACGATAAGAAATTTAATGTAAGTAATATTGATGGGACGGTAACAGCTGTTCGCCGAGTAGAAATTGCGCAGCAACAAGGCTGGTTTGGAAAAATGATGAATAATCAGCAGCGTTTGTTTAAAAAAGAATTTGAAGATATTGTAACGCAGTACGTACACAAATTAAACGAGTATCGTAAAGAAATGCTATTAGAACTCGTTTATCAATCACTATATCAAGCGGTTAATAAAATGATTCAATATTGGGAAAGGTTTTTTGATAATTTACACGAAACACGTGAAAATTTATTGTTTGAAATTCAAAAACGAAGCAAGGAATTTGAAGGAAAAACAAACCCAACGAATGTATACGTATTAGCTGAAGAGAAGTTACAAGAAAAGATATGGCAAGATATGCAGCAACATTTAAATTTAGGAGTATTACCGAAAGATATATCTGCGGAAATTTATATGAGTTTATATGGAGAATATTGCCGGGATGCAAAAACAGAAGAGATTCAATCGAAAAAGGTAGAAGACTTTTATCGTGAGCACATACTAAGTTATTGCTACGATGAATTACAAATACGCTATCGCGATAAACTAGAGCTGAATATCGTTGAGGCGTTACGAAAAGAAGCGGATTATAAGAAGCGTGATCGTGATGAATACGTCCGTGAAAAAATTGAAGACTTGTTCCATTTAGCTAGTCCATTTGTGCCGAAAGTTTCCCATCATAGGGAATTACAATATTGGGGGATACATCCATCTTTAAAGAAAGAACTACAAGAGGAATTAATTCAAGAAATGTTTAAAGAAAAAGATACAGTACATGAAGCTTTTTCACCATTTGAAGTCATTTGTTATCGTGCGCATTACGGTTTATCGTTGCAAGACTTTCCTAAGCTTTCGTCTGGGCATATTGCAAATGGATTTATGAATGATAAAGGTGATTATTTTCAGTCATACTATCGTCGTGTGAACAAGTTGAATAGTAAAAAATCTAGTTTAACGCCGCATTTAGATAAGTATTGGCACTTACCAGCATTCATGCCAGACTTAAATGCAACGCAAACGAAGTTAGATTACGATAAATGTAATCGCGCTCTATTATACGCATATATGTATCGCTGGATTAGTTTAGTTGCTGTTGATGGTCAGTTCGTGTATCAATATAACGGCGTTGGGCGTAGCTTCTTAATTCAGTCGATGGGAAAAAATATTTCAAGTGAAAGTTACAAATTACACAGAGCGTTGCTTCATAATCCGTTTATTTATGAAAACATCTTGTCCAGATTTGAAGAAGAACAAGAAAAAGCTATGATACAGGGCGGACATTTATATACACATCCGTTTGTATTAGGTGCTCAAGATATTAGATGGCTTCGTAAAGAGCATGTCCATAATATTTTAGATATGATTTTAATGTATGACCGTGAAGCGAAATATGACCCAACGTTAGAAGAAACTTCTGATGAATTATTAAGGCTATTCCTTGATGAAATTGAGTTGTATTTCCAAAACTATTACGGTACAGGTGCCGATATGGTTGCAAAGAAAGAGAAAGAAATGTTTATTAAACAATTGTGGGATCGTTCGTATGCGAAAGGTTATGTAGATCCAAATAGTGCTCCTTATAAAAAATGGCAAAATTTATTAAGCGTTCATGATGAAGAGGAAACGCCAAAAACGAATGTTTAATGAATGAAAAGGGAATCCTTAAAAGTGGCAATACAACTTTAGAAAAGAGGGATTCCGATGCCGTTTTTAGGAAGTGTATATCAAATATTTGGATTGTATCCAGAAATTTATTATGGAATGATTTCAGCTGAACTTGCAGAGCAGCAAAGATTGGAACAAGCAGAAAACGAAGAACCAGAAACAGAAGTGTAACTGTATAAAAAGCTTCAAAATAAAAATGATAACACGCTACTGACTCTTTAAACGTATAAGAGCAAGTAGCGTGTTTTGTACTATTTAATAATCCCGTTTTCTAAAATTTTAATAGTAGGAGTTACTTTCACGTTAGCTTTTGAAAAGGCACTCGGCCAATTATCTTCATTCCACTCTTTAAATAAGAGTGGGCGAAGAATATCAATGTTAATAACGGTTTTGTCTACAAGTCCTTCCATATATATAAGGGCAGCTTCTTTTCCGTTTTTTAACGGAAAAGTGCGTGTAATTAATTCTGGAATACCGCTAAACAGTTTGGACAAGTGCTTTAGATTAAGGGAAAGAGAAAAAGAAATAGCTTTATTTAATAGGTGATCAGCTTGCCCTTGGGCAGAAAAAGATTTTTCACCACGTATCCATTTATTAAAAGACCCCATTTGTTCGCTTACTCCTTGTTATGTTTTATATGGGTTATTATGGATAGTTCCACGCTGACATATGCGTAGTTTAAATTTTATATTGTATATTTTTAGCTTTAACGCTATAATTATAGTGTTAAAGATGGAATCGTGATATGACCTGTTATGAATCTATCGTTTTATTTATGAATAAATGGATTGGTATTTTAGCAAGATGTGCTAATAAACTACTCCACCATGATAATAACGTGCCGAAATGTGGTGCGTATATTTTCGTGGTGGAGTTTTTTTATTCTCAAAAAGGGGGAAAGACCATGAATGACAACATGGTTCATATTACAATTGACGGAAAAAAGTATGCAGCGGAGCCCGGTTCAACGATATTGGGTGTTATTAATGAGAACGGGATTGAACATCCACAAATTTGTTACGTGCCAGAAGTAGATCCTATTCAAACATGTGATACTTGTATTGTAGAAGTTGACGGAAAGTTAATGCGCTCTTGTTCGACAATGGCGACAGAAGGTATGAACATTGAACGTAATTCTGCTCGTGCAAAAGAAGCGCAAACAGAGGCGATGGATCGGTTATTAGAAAATCATTTATTATACTGTACAGTATGTGACAACAACAATGGGAACTGTAAACTGCATAATACAGCAGAATTAATGGAAATCGAACATCAAAAATATCCTTATGAACCGAAAGTAGATGTAAGTGAAGTTGATATGACGCATCCGTTTTATCGCTATGACCCGAATCAATGTATTGCATGCGGTCAATGCGTTGAGGTGTGTCAAAACTTACAAGTAAATGAAACGTTATCGATAGACTGGGAAGCGGAACGCCCACGAGTTATTTGGGATGAAGGAGTAAATATTAATGACTCTTCATGCGTGAGCTGTGGTCAATGTGTAACCATTTGCCCTTGTAACGCTTTAATGGAGAAAACAATGCTCGGTGAAGCTGGATTTATGACGGGATTAAAACCAGATATTCTTGAACCGATGGTAGATTTAATTAAAGAGGTTGAGCCTGGATATAGCGGTATTTTTGCGGTATCAGAAGTGGAAGCGGCCATGCGTGATACTCGTACGAAGAAAACGAAAACAGTATGTACATTTTGTGGTGTAGGTTGTTCATTTGAAGTGTGGACGAAAGGGCGTAAAATCCTTAAAGTACAGCCTTCTTCTGATGCGCCAGTTAACGCAATTTCTACTTGTGTAAAAGGAAAATTCGGTTGGGATTTCGTAAATTCTAAAGAAAGAATTACGAAACCTTTAATTCGTAAAAATGGAGCGTTTGTTGAATCTACATGGGAAGAAGCATTGAATGTAGTTGCAAGTAAATTAGGATCGATTAAAGAAGAGTACGGTAAAGATGCTATCGGTTTTATTTCTTCATCAAAAATTACGAATGAAGACAATTATGTCATTCAAAAATTAGCTCGACAAGTATTCGAAACGAATAATATTGATAACTGCTCACGTTATTGTCAATCACCAGCGACAGACGGATTATTCCGTACAATTGGTATGGGCGGAGATGCTGGAACGATTAAAGATATCGCACAATCTGGTCTTGTTATTATTGTAGGTTGTAATCCGACAGAAGGTCATCCTGTTTTAGCTACACGTATTAAACGTGCGCATAAGTTACACGGACAAAAATTAATTGTCGCTGATCTTCGTAAAACAGAAATGGCAGAGCGTTCAGACGTCTTTATTAGTCCAAAACAAGGAACAGATCAAGTATGGTTAATGGCTGTTACAAAATATATGATGGATCAAGGTTGGCACGATCAGCAATTTATTGATGAGAATGTAAACTTCTTTGAAGATTTCAAAGAGAGTCTGACAGAATATACACTTGAATATGCAGAAGAAATGACTGGTATTTCAAAAGAAACACTTATTCAAATGGCTGAAATGATTCGTGGTGCAGATGGTACATGTATCCTTTGGGGGATGGGCGTAACGCAAAATACGGGTGGTTCTGATACTTCCGCTGCGATTTCAAACTTACTTCTTGCAACAGGTAATTATCGTCGTCCAGGTGCTGGTGCATATCCACTTCGAGGTCATAATAACGTACAAGGTGCTTGTGATATGGGTACTTTACCAGGATGGCTTCCTGGATATCAGCACGTTACAAACGATATGGAACGTGCGAAATTTGAAATGGCGTACGGAGTAAAAATTAATAGTGAACCAGGTCTTAATAATATTGAAATGCTACATGCAATTGACAAAGGGAAAATGAAAGCTATGTATCTTGTTGGAGAGGATATGGCTCTTGTAGACTCTAATGCGAACCATGTACATGAAGTGTTATCAAGCCTTGATTTCTTCGTTGTGCAAGATGTTTTCTTATCTAAAACTGCTCAATATGCAGATGTTGTATTACCAGCAGCACCGTCTCTTGAGAAAGAAGGTACTTTCACAAATACAGAGCGCCGTGTACAAAGATTGTATCAAGTTCTTCCTACGCTTGGAGATGCGAAGCCAGACTGGTGGATTGTGCAGGAGATTGCGAATAAATTAGGTGCAAACTGGAATTATAGCCATCCAAGTGAAATTTTTGCTGAAATGGCAAGTTTATCACCACTATTCTCACAAGCAAATTATGAAGTACTTGAAGGGTGGAATAGTTTCCATTGGGGAAGTTTTGATGGAACGAATACACCATTACTTTTCCAAGATGGATTTAACTTCCCAGATAAAAGAGCTCGTTTTGCGATTGCTGACTGGGTACGTCCAGCTGAATTCCCAGCAGAGTTTGATCTTCACATTAATAACGGTCGTATGCTTGAGCATTTTCATGAAGGAAATATGACGAATAAATCAACAGGTATTCAAACGAAAGTGCCTGGCGTTTTCGTTGAAATTTCTCCAGCGCTTGCAAAAGAACGTGGAGTGAAAACAGGTTCATTAGTTCGTCTTGTCTCTCCTTTTGGAGCATTAAAATTACGCGCACTTGTAACAGATCGTGTAAAAGCGAATGAATTATATTTACCGATGAACTCTACAGATAATGAAACAGCAATTAATTTCTTAACAGGTCCTGCAGTTGATACGCGTACGAACACACCTGCTTATAAACAGACGAAAGTGCGTATGGAAGTGCTAGAAGTTGAGGGCGAAAATCCGATGCCAAAAGCGAACCCACGTAATAAAAAACGTCATCCTCAAGCTGGTATTGAGGTACAGCGTAAGTGGGCACGTCCAGGGTATGTGCATTTAACGGATAAGTAGGAGGAGAAAAATATGGCTGCACCTATAAAAATGATTCAAAAACAAGAATTAACTGAGGAAGAAATAAAACAGCAAAAATTAAATGATTTAAAAGAGCTTCTAGCTCATAATGAAGAAGCTTTAAATCAAATGTTTAATATTGTTGGTGAATTAAATGACATCGGAATGCTAGAAGCCGCAAATTCTATGCTCAAGGCGAAAGAACCAATTGCAAAAATCGTTCTTGGTCAAGTGACTCGTGAGCCTGTTACAAATTTAATTAATAATATGATGGGTGCCGCGGGTGCTTTAACAGAACTTGATCCGGAACTTACGAAAAAGCTTATAGGTAGTTTATTAGTAGGACTAGAAGAAGGTAATGAACATTTAGAGAGTAATAAAAAAGTAGGAGTATTTGATCTTATGAAAGTATTGAAAGACCCAGACATTAACCGTGCTATCGGGTTTGGGCTTCATTTCTTAAAAGGTATGGGTAAAGGATTAAAAGACGAATAATCTTCATGAAGTGAATATTTTCGCCCAAATGTTTGTACGAAATAGTTTGGGCGGAAGGCTCATTTTGGTAAAATATATAATAAAGTAAAATGAGGATTTGTTGGAGGTATAATTGTATGTCAAAAAAAGTACATGAATTTAATGATATGATACGAAAACTTCGAAAGGAACTTTTCGGAAAAGGACCAGAACGAATTCATACTGTTTTTGCTGAAAATATGGCGATTGCGACCCTTTACGGAAACTTAACACCTACTGAAAAATTCATTTCAAGTACGATGGACGGTGCGGAAATGGTTCATTTGGCTAGAACGAAAATGATTCAAGAAGTGTATGCTGCGAATTCCCGTGAACATTTGGAGGAACTTGTTGGAGCGAAATTAGTGAATTTATTTTCAGATATGAAAGTAGAAGAAGATATTGCAGTTTCGGTATTCGTTTTTGATAAAAATATAACGTGAGAGAAGGATACTGATCGTGAAACCGATACAGGTAGAAAGAGAAATCTTTCGTTATGAACAAGGGGCGTTTAAGCATATAGAGGACAGCATTGTAACAGAGTTTCCAGTCACGATTAAAATGAACGGACAGGAGTTTGTTACAATGGTTAGTACTCCAGAATATATAGAAGATATGGTAATAGGCTTTTTAGCATCTGAAGGAATCATTCGGAAGTATGAAGATATTGATGACATATGGGTACAAGAGAAAAAAGGATTTGTACATGTCACAATGAAAAAAGTGAATCCGTATTACGAACAAATGCAAAATAAACGTTATATTACTTCATGCTGTGGTATGAGTAGGCAAGGGTTTGTTTTTGCAAATGATGCACTAAGCGCGAAAAAAATGAATGGCGTACATGTACAGGTTGCTGCAGAAGACTGTTTTCGATTAATGAAAGAAATGCAGCAATCTGCAGAGACATTTCGTCATACAGGTGGCGTTCATAATGCATCTTTGTGTGATGTGAATGGCATTATTTTAAGCCGAATGGATATCGGTAGACATAATGCATTAGATAAAATTTACGGTTATTGCTTAAAAAATAATATTTCTATAAAAGATAAAATCATTGTTTTTAGTGGTCGTATTTCTTCGGAAATATTATTGAAAGTTGCAAAGATTGGTTGTGAAATTATACTTTCAAAATCAGCTCCGACTGAGTTGGCTTTGCAGCTAGCAGAAGAATTAGGTATTACGACGATAGGATTTATTCGGAATCAATCCTTAAATGTATATACGCATCCAGAGCGTGTTATAAATATAAAATAAGTAAAAGCGAGGCAATAAATATGAAATCTGTCACATTAGACAAACTACAACGCCCTTTAAAGGATTTACGTATTTCTGTTACTGATCGCTGTAATTTTCGCTGTCGCTATTGTATGCCAGAAGAAATATTTGGTCCTGATTATTCGTTTTTGTCTAATGATAAAATTTTATCTTTTGATGAGATTGAAAGGATAACACGTATTTTTGTTTCTTTAGGTGTAAGAAAGTTACGAATTACGGGTGGAGAACCGTTACTTCGAAGAGGTCTTCCGCAGCTTATTGAGCGCCTTAATAAAATAGATGGTGTGGAGGATATCGGTTTAACAACCAATGGATCGTTACTTAAAAAGTTTGCTCTTGATTTATATAAGGCGGGTTTATCACGTGTGACAGTTAGTTTAGATTCCTTAGAAGAAGATCGTTTTTTCTATTTGAATGGTAATAGAAGCAAAGTGCAAAGGGTTCTAGAAGGAATACAGGCTGCAGCTGAAGTTGGTATGAAAGTTAAAATAAATATGGTCGTTCAAAAGGGGAAAAACGAACAGGACATCTTGCAGATGGCACAATACTTTAAGGAAAATAAGCATATTCTTCGTTTTATTGAGTATATGGATGTTGGGAACTATAACGGTTGGGAATTAAAAGAGGTCGTCTCTAAACAAGAAATAGTAGATGCCATTCATCAAGTTATGCCATTAGAACGGATAGAAGCGAATTATGCAGGTGAAGTTGCGACTCGCTATCGTTATATTGGAAGTGATGAAGAAATAGGTATCATTTCATCAGTAACAGATTCCTTCTGTTCCTCATGTACGAGAGCTCGTATTTCTGCAGAAGGAAAATTATATACTTGTTTGTTTGCTTCTAAAGGAAATGACTTGAGAGAACTACTTCGATCTGGATACACTGACGATGAAATAACATATATTGTACGTGATATATGGAACAACCGAGAAGATCGTTATTCAGATGAACGCTTAAGTCATACAAGTAAAAAAAGAGCGCCTAAAATTGAAATGTCACATATTGGTGGTTGATATATAAGAGTGACGCTTTGATGAAATATATACAAAATGGAAAGTATGCAACGTTTGTAGATTTTCTATTTTATAGTAAAAGTGATGATTGATATCTCTGTAAAAGATGTGCAGAGAAATTAAGCAGCATTCAAATACCTTTATTTTGAGGAGGTTTTTTGAAGCTGCTTTTTTATTTGGAGAAAATGGAGGAATTAGTAATGGCATTTCATAAACCGGAACAAATTGCGGAGCTTGTAATTGAGGCCGGTGTTCAAAAAGTAAGTCAGACGTTGCCAGCAATGCTTATTCTCGGTTTTTTAGGAGGAGCGTTTATTTCGTTAGGTTTTTTGCTTAACATTCGCGTTTTAGGTAATTTACCAGAGCGTTGGGGTAGTTTAGTCAATGTTTTAGGAGGAGCGGTTTTTCCTGTTGGATTAATGCTCGTCGTATTAGCAGGAGGAGAATTAATTACCGGAAATATGATGTCACTTTCTATGGCGCTTTATGCAAAGAAAATTACATTGGTAAGTGTACTATATAATTGGGTTTGGATTACTTTCATGAATTTCGTGGGAGCTATTTTTGTTGCGTATTGTTTCGGTCATCTTGGCGGATTAACAGAGGGAGATTATTTAAATAAAACGGTAGCGATAGCAGAAGGGAAATTACATGAATCATTTGGGAGAACTTTAATTTTAGCAATTGGATGTAATTGGCTCGTTTGTCTTGCGCTTTGGCTCGCTTATGGGACGAGTGATTTTGTCGGAAAAATAATCGGAATTTGGATTCCCATTATGGCATTTGTAGTGATTGGATTTCAGCAAGTAGTAGCAAATATGTTTGTCATCTCGGCAGTTATTTTTGCAGGT
Source organism: Bacillus sp. BML-BC051 (assembly GCF_019656175.1). NCBI lineage: Bacteria > Bacillati > Bacillota > Bacilli > Caryophanales > Bacillaceae > Bacillus > Bacillus sp. BML-BC051. The sequence continues at coordinate 43,545 of NZ_BPLI01000046.1, read as the reverse complement.
CATCTGACGTGGATGGATCTTGCTAGAAATTTTGTTCCTGTTTTTATCGGAAATGTAATTGGGGGAGCTGGATTTGTTGGATTTGCTTACTTTGCTTGTTATCAAAAACAACATTCTAATATGAAATAGAGTTCGTGAGAGGAAGGGTATGTAATGGCTGATCGGTATTCACGACAACAGTTGTTCAAACCAATTGGGAGTAGAGGGCAAGAAAAAATTCGAAATAAACATGTGTTAATTGTAGGAGCAGGCGCATTAGGAAGTGCAAGTGCCGAAAGTTTCGTACGTGCAGGTATTGGCAAGTTGACGATTATTGATCGTGATTACGTTGAATGGAGTAATTTACAAAGGCAACAATTGTACTCTGAAGAAGATGCGATAGAGAAAATACCGAAAGCAATTGCTGCTAAAAATCGGTTAGAGCGAATTAATTCGGAAGTACACATAGATGCTTTCGTAATGGATGCAAGCGCAGAAAACATGGAAGACCTATTAAAAAATGTAGATGTAATAATTGATGCAACAGATAATTTCGATATTCGATTTGTAATAAATGATTTATCACAAAAATATAAGATTCCGTGGATATACGGTTCTTGCGTTGGATCGTACGGTATGAGTTATACGGTTATTCCGCAAGAGACACCATGTTTACATTGTGTGCTGAAGAATGTTCCTGTTACAGGTGTGACATGTGATACCGCTGGAATTATTAGCCCGACTGTTCAAATCGTCGCAGCATATCAAGTGGCGGAAGCGTTCAAAATTTTAGTAGGAGATTTCGCAGCAATTAGAAAAACATTTTTCATGTTTGATATATGGAGTAATCAAAACCATTTTATAAAACTAGGGAAAATCAAAACAGACGATTGCCCTTCGTGCGGCTTAAATCGAACTTATCCTTATTTATCATACGAAAACCAAACGAAGGTAGCTGCTTTATGCGGAAGAAATACAGTGCAAATTAGGCCAGTAGAAAATAGAAAGTACGATTTTGACGATATAGAAAAAGTATTAAATAAACTAGGGAAAGTAGAGCGGAATCAGTATTTACTATCTTGCCATCTAGATGATTACCGCGTCGTTATTTTTCGGGATGGTCGTGTTTTCATTCATGGTACAAATGATATTTCGAAAGCGAAACAATTATATTATCGCGTATTCGGTTAATAGAAAGGGTTGTCAATAATGGAAAGAAGAGTGCCAATTACGGTTGAAGAAGCTGTTCGTAAAGTAATGGGATTTGCTAATGAGGGATTAAAGGAGCTACTACCTATTGAATTAGCTTACGGGCGTATATTAGCAGAGGATTTAGTAGCTGACCATGATGTACCTTCATTCAATCGTTCACCGTATGACGGATTTGCTATTAGAGCAGAAGATACGAATGTAGCAAGTTATGAAACGCCAATTGTGTTTGAAGTAATTGGTGAAATTGGTGCGGGATCAATATTCCACGAGAAAGTAGGCCCGTTTCAAGCAGTTCGAATTATGACGGGAGCGCAAATTCCGAATGGGTGTGATGCGGTGGTTATGTTAGAGCTGACTCGTCAATATAAGGAGGCTGGCAACAATTATATGGAAGTGAAGCGATCGTTCAAAACGGGCGACAATATTTCTTTTCAAGGTGAAGATGCCCGTAAAGGAGCGGTTCTTGCAAAAAAAGGATCATACATTCATCCGGGTATTTCAGCTCTTCTTGCTACGTTCGGTTATAGTGAGGTGCCAGTGGCGAGAAAGCCTGTAATTGGATTGCTAGCAACTGGTAGTGAATTACTGGATGTAAATGATTCACTACAGCCAGGGAAAATCCGAAATAGTAATACGTATATGATATTGTCTCAAATTCGAAGAGCGGGCGGCAGAGTAAAATATTTTGGAAAGTTTAGCGATGATTTTCATACATGTTTCACAGCTGTAAAAGAAGCGTTAAGCCAAGTAGATATGCTCATTACAACAGGCGGTGTATCAGTAGGAGATTACGATTATTTACCAGCTATTTACGAAAAGTTAGGTGCCTCTGTTCTTTTCAATAAAGTTGCAATGCGGCCAGGAAGTGTTACGACTGTAGCGCAATTAAATAGCAAGTTATTATTTGGTTTATCAGGAAATCCATCTGCTTGTTACGTAGGATTTGAATTGTTTGTAAGACCTTGTATTCGGACGTATATGTTTAGTGAAAAAGCACATATGAAGAGACAAAAAGCGTTATTAGGAGAAGATTTTCTAAAACCAAATCCATTTACAAGATTTGTGCGAGCAAAACTGACATATAACGAAGGGCAATTAATTGCTTATCCGTCAGGGTTTGATAAATCTAGCTCAGTTTCTTCCCTAGCAGAGACAAATATATTTATTGTACTTCCAGGTGGTACGAGAGGTTATAAAAAAGATATGTTCGTAGATGTTCTTTTGCTGGAAGATAATGAAGGTAGTGAATGGCCTTGGGCATTTTATAAAGTGAGAGGTGTTTCTAATGGGACAAGCACTATTTGAAATTATAGATATACCGATTTCAGTTGAAGAAGTAACGAATAAAGTCGCAAGAAGAGAAGCAGGTGCAATTACAACATTTATTGGCACGGTGAGAGAACTAACAAAAGGAAAACGAACGCTACATTTAGAGTACGAAGCATATAAACCGATGGCAGTGAAACAACTTATGAGAATTGGTGAAGAAATAAATGAAAAGTGGCCAGACGCAAAAATAGCAATTACGCACCGTGTAGGGCGGCTAGAAATCATGGATATTGCGGTAGTCATTGCAGTTTCATCACCGCATCGTAAAGTAGCTTATGAAGCAAATGAATACACGATTGAACGTATAAAACGAATCGTCCCAATTTGGAAAAAAGAATTTTGGGAAGATGGAACGATGTGGATTGGAGATCAACTTGAAAATACGGCATATCCAGAAGGAAAACCAAAGAAGGAAGAATGAGAAGATGATTACAATTTTATTGTTCGCAAATTTACGTGAGGAAGTCGGATCGGATCGATTCGTAATTTTAGAAAAACAAGAAATGACAGTTCAGCAATTAAAAGAATGGCTGAAAACAAGCTATTGTTTACCATCGCTTGATAGAGTGATGGTGGCTGTGAATGAAGAGTTTGTAACGAATGAAGAGATGATAAAAACTGGAGATATAGTCGCATTAATCCCGCCTGTTAGCGGGGGATAACAAGCTTTTTCGCCAAGAAGATGTTGTATATAAATTCGAATATGAGAAGGGATGAGTGCTATGATTACGCAAGAACAAATAATGAACGCATTAAAACATGTAGAGGATCCGGAGTTACACAAAAGTATTGTAGAATTAAATATGGTTAGAAATATACAAATGAATGGAACAGAGGTTAAACTTGAAGTAGTGCTAACGATTCAAGGTTGTCCATTAAAGGAAAAAATTCAACAAGATGTGGAAGAGTCTCTTCAGGCGATAGGTGCATCTAAGGTAGATTTGACATTTGGTTCTATGACACAAGAAGAACGAGCTGCGCTAACAGAGAAGTTAAAGAAAAATACGAGAACAGAAACTGGTATGCCGAGCATGCTTCGTCTTGATTCAGGGGTACGATTTATTACTGTAACGAGCGGAAAAGGTGGAGTTGGAAAATCAACAGTGACAATTAATCTTGCAACTGCTTTAGCTCGTATGGGCAAAAAAGTGGGGATATTAGATGCAGATATATATGGTTTTAGCATTCCAGCTATGATGGAAACAAATCAAAAACCGACGATGATTGATCAAACAGCAATTCCGGTCGTTAGTCACGGTGTTAAAATTATGTCGATGGGATTTTTTACGGAAGGAAATAACCCGGTTATGTGGCGCGGACCGATGTTGAATAAATGGATTCAAAATTTCCTTGCGAATACGCACTGGGGAGAATTAGATTATTTACTTCTTGATTTACCACCTGGTACAGGAGATGTTGCTATTGATGTTGCAGCAATGATCCCGCAGGCGCAAGAAATTATCGTTACAACACCACACAATGTAGCTTCGTTCGTAGCATCTAGAGTAGGTGTTATGGCAAAACATACGAAACACGAGATTTTAGGGATTGTAGAAAATATGGCTTATTATGAAGAACAAGATGGATCAAAAAACTATCTCTTCGGAAAAGGTGGCGGCGAAATGCTTGCAGAACAATTGCAAACAGAAGTGATCGCGCAAATACCTTTTGCAAAACGAGAAGAAAATAACGGTTCATCTGTATATGATGAAGACTCTCTTGTAGGAGAAGTGTTTACATCGTTAGCGGAAGATATTATTTATAGAGGATAGAGGGGGAAGTTTAGTATGGCGTGTAATATCGATCATTCTATGGAAGATGTAATGAATAAGCTTGAAAGTCAAAAGGATTTTTTACCGGAAGTGATTTTTAAAGAGTTAAAGGGATTTTTGCAAGGGAATCATTCACAGGAAATATTAAATGATGTCTTTCATCTTCTAAAGAAGTATGACTTAGTTAGTGAAGAAGAGCGAGAGATGAGAAATACTCAATTATTACTGATTATAAAATAAATAAGCTTTGGCTTTTGTTTTTTTCAGAAGGGGTGAATGTAATGAATATGAAAAAGATGATTGAAATGGTAGAAGCAACTAAAGTGACTGACGAAGAATTATCGATTTCTACTTTACATCAAAAGCTTGTGAAGTTGTATAGTCAAAAAGATAGTGTAGAGTATACGGAGCTATTAAAATATATTTTATCATTATCTGTGCAGCTGAAGCTGAACCTCGTATTGAAATATTTTGGTGTGCGTCCGGTTGTTGCTACAGATGAGCGTATGCAATTTCAAGAGATATTTAAATGTTTAGCTAACAAAGATGAAAATGGCGAATGGTTTCTAAATTTCGTTTCTTTATATGCAGGGCTAATCATGGTTCTTCATTTTGATGCACAAGAGATTGAGAGAAGTTTTTTCGATGGTATGGTAGTGGGTGAAGGGAATGAAATATAAGGTTCTGCTCATAACATATTTCTATTTCATTATTTTAACTGCGATTTTAGTTGATTATATAAATATGAAGGTAACCAATTAAGAAAAAGAATGAAACTAGTTTGATCAAAAGCGTTCTTCAGTTGTTTCCGTCGTTTTTTCATGTTACGATTAAGCGGATTTTTCATAGGGAGAGAACGCGATGAAATGGATTTATTTTCTTGTTATTAACGTTATAGCTTTTAGCCTTATGGGGCTTGATAAACGAAAAGCGAAGAAGAAACAGTGGAGAACGCCAGAAAGTACGTTGTTTTTATCAGCGGCAGCTGGGGGAGCAGTTGGTGCTTGGATTGGTATGTATATGTTTCACCATAAAACACATAAAAAGAAATTTGTTTTCGGTATACCGTTACTTGTCGTTATAACAGTATGTTTACTTTTTGCTGTATGAGAAATGTCGAAAGAATTGCAGATTGATTATTGGTAAAGTGAGCATTCGGGACCGTATAATGGAGAAAAACGAGAAGAGGAGAAAATGGAAGATGGGGAGTCAATCAGCACAGCAAAAAAAAGGGATTATATATGCGGCTGGTGCTTATACGATGTGGGGAATCCTACCAATCTATTGGAAATGGGTTGAGGAAGTTCCAGCAGATGAAATATTAGCACACCGTATCGTTTGGGCGTTTGTTTTTATGTTACTTGTATTAGGTGTTACGAAGAGGTTTCGTCAGTTTATTGGGGAGTTCGTGAATCTTTTTAAACGACCTAAATTATTAATGTCATTAACAATAGCTTCAGTCTTGATTAGCGGAAACTGGTTTGTCTACATATGGGCCGTTAATCATAATCATGTCATTGAAGCCAGTCTTGGATATTATATTAATCCACTTATTAGTATTTTACTTGGTACAGTCGTTTTAAAGGAAAAGTTAAACTTTTGGCAATATGTTGCAGTTGGTTTAGCTGGAGTAGGGGTTATCATTTTAACAGTGCGTTTTGGATCTATTCCGTGGGTTTCTTTATCACTTGCCTTTTCATTTGGATTATATGGATTAACGAAAAAATTGTTAAACTATGATGCGACAATTGGTCTTACGATGGAAACGATGTTAGTGACGCCGTTTGCGATTATTTATCTAGTTATGACAGGAGTGCATGGATTTGGTTCATTTGGATCTATTTCTATGTTATCGACGTTACTATTAATAGGGGCAGGAATTGTTACTGCTTTACCACTTTTTTATTTTGCAAAAGGAGCACAACTTATTCCGCTTTATATGGTAGGATTTTTACAATATATTGCACCAACAATTAGTTTGATTTTAGGTGTATTCGTATTTGGTGAGCATTTCACATCTACTCATATGATGGCATTTTTCTGTATATGGGTTGCTTTATTTGTGTTTTCAATAGCGAAAACAAAGTTTTTAGTGCAGAAACAACCGAAATTTATAAAAAATAAATCAGCAAAAGTATCATAATGCGTAGTATTTTCTACGCATTTTTCTTTATACTTATACTATATAGAATTTCCATTATAGCTAGTAGGGAGCTGAGAACGTGGAAACAATTTTACATAATGATCCGCTTATGGCCGCTGTAATTTCATGGTTTTTAGCACAATTAACGAAAGTAGTCTTTAAATTAGTTAAAACGGGTGAATTTGATTTTGCAAAGTTTTTCGCTTCAGGTGGGATGCCAAGTTCTCATGCTTCAACTGTTACAGCACTTGCGACAGGTGTTGGCGTTGTGGAAGGTGTGGAAAGTTCCATGTTTGCGATCGCTGCTATTTTTGCCATTATTGTTATGTATGATGCTTCAGGAGTAAGGCTCGCAGTAAGTAAACAAGCGAAAATATTGAATGAGTTTTTTCACGGTAGACAAACAGAATATAAGAAGTTAAATGAACTTGTCGGGCATACACCGTATGAAGTAGTAGTCGGTGCCTTAGTAGGGATAATTGTCGGAGTTGGATATTGTTTATGAGCAGAACATTTTATATGTTCTGCTTTTCTTTGTTTTCATACATATTCAGCTACCTTTTTGAATATCGTTATACGGATTTCGAAAGGGTGGGTGAGTAACTTGTTATTATATGAAAAAGTGCATGAAGAAATAGCGAGAAGAACAACTGCGCTTCAAACGATGCAATGGCGAGATGGGACGTGGCGCTTTTGTTTTGAAGGAGCACCATTAACAGATTGCCATATGATCTTTTTATTAAAATTATTAGGTAGAGATAAAGAGATAGAACCATTTGTAAAAAGATTAGCATCACTTCAAACAAATGAAGGAACATGGAAATTGTATGAAGATGAAGTGGGTGGTAATTTATCTGCTACAATTCAATCTTATGCTGCCTTACTTGCTTCAAAAAAATATACAAAAGAAGATGCGAATATGAAGCGAGCGGAAATGTTTATAAATGAGCGTGGCGGGGTAGCACGTGCTCATTTTATGACGAAGTTTTTATTAGCAGTTCATGGAGAATATGAATATCCTTCGCTCTTTCATTTGCCAACACCAATCATGTTTCTCCAAAGTGATTCCCCTCTCAGTATATTTGAGCTAAGTAGCTCAGCACGTATTCATTTAATTCCGATGATGCTGTGTTTAAATAAAAAATTTCGTGTAGGGAAAAAGTTACTGCCAAATTTAAATCACATTTCGGGAGGAGGCGGAGAATGGTTTCGGGAGGAACGGTCTCCGTTGTTTCAAACGTTAGTAAGTGATGTAAAACAAATTATATCGTATCCACTATCTTTACATCATAAAGGAAATGAGGAAGTCGAACGTTTTATGAAAGAACGTATTGATGAAAATGGAACATTATATAGTTACGCAACTGCCTCGTTTTATATGATTTATGCTTTACTCGCGTTAGGACATTCTCTTCAATCATCAATGATTCAAAAGGCTATAACCGGGATAACATCTTATATATGGAAGATGGAAAGTGGGAATCATTTGCAAAACTCTCCTTCAACTATATGGGATACGGCGTTACTCAGCTATGCGTTACAAGAGGCCCACGTTCCGAAAGATACCAATATGCTTCAACATGCCACAGCATATTTATTAAAAAAGCAGCATACAAAAAAAGCTGATTGGAGCGTACATGCACCAGCGCTTGCTCCAGGTGGTTGGGGTTTTTCGGATGTGAATACGACAATTCCAGATGTTGATGATACAACTGCTGTGCTAAGAGCGTTGGCGAGAAGTAGAGGAAGCGAAAAGGTAGATTATGTTTGGGAGAAAGGGATTAATTGGGTTAAAGGATTACAAAATAATGATGGTGGCTGGGGAGCGTTTGAAAAAGGTGTAACGAGCAATTTATTAGCAAATTTACCAATCGAAAATGCAAGCGATATGATTACAGATCCTTCTACACCAGATATTACAGGAAGAGTGTTAGAGCTTTTCGGGACATATGCGCAAAATGAATTGCCTGAGAAACAAACACAAAGTGCGATAAATTGGTTAATGAATGTACAAGAGAAAAATGGATCATGGTACGGGAAATGGGGGATTTGTTATATATATGGTACGTGGGCGGTGATGACAGGTTTACGGTCACTCGGAATTCCATCTAGCAATCCATCATTGAAACGAGCTGCTTTATGGCTTGAACATATACAACATGAAGATGGTGGTTGGGGAGAATCATGCCACAGTAGTGTGGAAAAAAGGTTCGTTACTTTACCATTCAGTACACCATCCCAAACAGCATGGGCGTTAGATGCTCTCATTTCTTATTATGATAACGAAACACCAGCAATTCGAAAAGGTATCTCATATTTGCTTGCGAATCGTTATGTGAATGAAAAATATCCTACTGGAACAGGTTTACCAGGTGGTTTTTATATTTGTTATCATAGCTATGCCCATATATATCCGCTACTTACTTTGGCACATTATATAAAAAAATATCGAAAATAAACCGAGAGGATATCTCTCGGTTTATTTTGTTGGGTAGTAGGTCCCTGTTGAAAAGAATAAGGTTGTGCTTTCCTTATTTTTCTGTTGACTGGCGTTTTTGACGTGCATCAGCGGCATTTGCACGTGCGTTTGCTTCTAAGTCATTGTGGTCAGCGAGTTCACGAGAGAACTCAACATCAATGCCATCAACAGCTTTGTTTTGCTTGAAATTTTTTTTGTTCATTCGACACAATCTCCTTGTGTTTTATGCGACGTTGCAAAGTTAGTTTGACACAAATAGACTTTTTTATACAAAGAGGAATTGGAAAGTAAAAAGCCGAAATATACAGTATAAGTAATAGAAATGGGGGATAGGGATGGAGTTTTTAAATGGGAAAACAGCTGTTGTAACAGGAGCTGCACAGGGAATTGGAAAAGAGATTGCAAGGGTTTATGCAAAACTAGGGGCGAAAGTATTAATTAGTGATGTAAATGAAGAGAAGCTACAAAAAACGACACGTGAGTTATCGGATGAAGGATATGAAGTGAGCTTATATCGATGTGATGTGAGTAATCAAAATGAAGCGAAGTCGTTAATTGAATATGCGGTTCAAAAGTTCGGAACATTACATATTTTGGTGAATAACGCTGGAATTACAAGAGATGCAATGTTACATAAAATGGAGAAGTCTGCTTGGGAACAAGTATTGCAAGTGAACTTAACTGGTGTTTTTTATTGTATGCAACCAGCGCTTCTTTACATGAGACAACAAGGGTATGGGCGCATTATTAATATATCTTCAATTAGTAGGGAAGGAAACATAGGTCAAGCGAATTATGCGGCTACAAAGGCAGGCGTTATAGGTTTAACGAAAACGGCAGCGAAGGAAGTTGGAGGTTTCGGTATTACGTGTAATGCGATTTGTCCAGGATTTATGGATACAGATATGACAAAAACGATACCAGATAAAGTGAAAGAAAAGATGGTCGGCGCGATTCCAGTTGGTAGAATTGGAACACCAGAAGATATTGCGAACGCAGCTGCCTTTTTAGCATCAGAATACGCTTCCTATATTACAGGAGAAGTATTAAATGTGAGCGGAGGACTGCAAGTTTAAATGAACACATAATGAAAAGAACCTGGCCGGATAGGTCAGGTTCTTTTTTTGTTAATTTAAGTTAAGCCAAACGCTCTTCACTTCTGTATAGTTATTTAATGCGTAAGATCCCATTTCACGGCCGAGGCCAGATTGTTTAAATCCTCCAAATGGAGATGCTGCATCAAAGACGTTGTAACAGTTAACCCATACTGTACCTGCACGTACTTTACTTGCAACATAGTGTGCTGTTTTTACATTTTCTGTCCACACACCAGCCGCTAAGCCGAATTGTGATTTATTTGCTCGTTCAATTACTTCATCAATATCGTTAAAAGGTATTGCAGAAATAACTGGACCAAAAATTTCTTCTTTTGCGATCGTCATTTCGTCATTTACGTCAGCGAATACTGTAGGGGAAACGAAGTAGCCTTGATCGAATGGATTACTTCCTCCGCAAAGTACTTCAGCACCTTCTTCAATTCCTTTTTCAATATAGCCCATTACACGTTTTTGTTGTTCTTCAGAAACGAGAGGACCGATTGTAGTTTCTGGACTTAAGCCAGCACCTTGATTTAATTTTTTAGAGTAAAGGACAAGGTCAGCCATGACATTATCATACATTTTCTTCGGAACAAATAAGCGTGATCCAGCAGAGCATACTTGTCCTTGGTTAAACATAACACCAGAAAGTGCACCAGGAATCGCGCGAGATAAGTCGGCGTCTGGTAAAATAATGTTCGGTGATTTACCGCCAAGCTCTAAAGTAACACGTTTCAATGATTCATATACCCCCAATAGTGGTCATAATACTGAAAGTATATAAAAAAGGATATTGTAAGTATTGATATAAAAGGAATAAAAGGGTGTTTTATATTTTGTCCACTTTTATCAAAAAGTGGACAAAATAGGAGGAATAAAATAATATAGATTTAGGTACTATTTCAGAGAAAAGAAAGTAGTAAAAGTAATCATATTAAACAAAAATAAAAGAGAGTACATAGAGAGAAATTCTTTTATGAATGAGGGGAAGTGAATGAAGTAATGGATTATAAATTTGTAAGTAAAGAAACTACTGTAAATGAAATGATTAGAGGAAAAATGAGAAATATAAAAGTGATTACGATAGGTGTGTTGGAGGAAAGTACAGGAATTGTATATCCACACCCTATATCAGAATTCATAAAAAGACAGTATGAGTTTTATGGGAAGTCGTTAAATAGTGCTGATGCACCTGCAAGGGTAGTGTGTCGTTTCTTGAATTTTTGTTTACAAAAGATTGAAGAAGGACATGAAGAGTTTGTGGGTATGAAAGATAAGGGGATCAATGGATTAGAACGCAAACATGGTAGTCAATATATAACACATTGCTCATTAGAGGGATTGCAAAAAGCAACAGTAGAACAGTATGAAAAATACCTTTCGGCATTTTATGTGTTTTTGAAAAAAATGAATTGGATAGACGAAGATTTTCCTTTAGAGGAGAAAAAGAATTTTAATGGTGATACTGTTCATGGTTCAGTATTTAGAGAACCAAGTTTAGGAACAAGATTCCCTTCGAGAAATACTAGTAAAAGAAAAGTATCAAAGTTGAAAGATTTTGGAGAAGACCGAAATCAATTAACAGCACACTTTATTCGAATAGCTATGGATATTGCAGAGGAAATCGCTCTAGGGCTATGTTTTCAATTCTATGGAGGATTGAGAAGAGGGGAAGTTGTTAATGTTTCGAGGGGGAATTTGATTGTAAATGAAGGCGAATCAATGGAAGTCCAAATCAAAGATAATCGTAACAAATTCTTTTCTCGTCTAAAGGATACGAAATCAGAGAATCCAAAGAGGCTCAACTACTTACAAACAGATATGGTTCGACAAACGATTTTAGATAATGACCTCGTTTGGGAAGTATATAGAAAACATCATAAAAGACTAGATTACATGATTAAGAGTGGAAAGTGCAAGAATCATAGTGCTTTATTCCTAAATGGTGACGGAGAACCAATGTCAGGGAAAGTGTACGATCGACGTTTTCAGAAAGTGAAAAAGGCATTCCTTGATTCGTTAATGGGACATAAGGATTATGAACTTTTGTCAGGAACATTTTGGTCAACACATGTCGGTCGAGGAGTCTTTACGAACATGTTAATCGATATGGGGTTCACTCCAACGCAGTTAGCAATCGCTCGTGGAGATAGAAGCTTAACTTCGGCTATGGAATACATTGACCAAACACTGACAACAGAACAAATACAACAGGCTGTAAACGAATTTAAAGATTACCCCACAGAAAAATTAGGAGTTATCGATTATGACCATGTGAAGAAATGGAAGAAAAAATTATAAAGGTGTAAGGCGGGGGAATTGGTGAAACAAGAGTGGATTACGAAATCAGAAGTCATTAAATGCGGAAAATATGGGAAAATTTCAAAGCATATGGGCGGTTTTAAACATTGGCTTAAAGAAGGACACCTTAGTACAAAAGAAGGGCGAGGAAGTAATGGGAAACCGTCAACATTTTTTAACGTAAATGAATTAGATAATTTGATGACAAAAATAGAAGAAATGGAAGAGAAATATCTAACTGAAAAAGAAGCTGTATATAGTTTTGGTATCAAAGAAACGGTTACAGGAAATAGTGTTGCGGGTCGAAAGAGAATAGGTGAAATTATTGCTCTTTGTGATGTTGAAAAAATTGATTATAGATATTACGAAAATGGCTTCAATAAAGCTTTTTTATATGTGGATAAGGAGCAACTACTTCACTTTTTTGATACTCATATAAAAAACGATGAATTGGCGGAAAAATATAACATAAGTCATTTGCAATTTGACATTGTAGATAGACAGAACGACCTCAAAAGAATACGTTTTACTAAGATGATGTGGTTTTATCGTATAGAGGACGTTAAATATTTTGAGATGTTTAATACGAATCTAGATGACTATTATACATTAGAGGAAATATACAATATTCTTGGGATAAAAAAACATACACTTCTATCAATTGCTAAAGAAGAGGGTATAAAACCAGTTAAATTGAGTTCTAAGAAGGTGTATTACTCAAAGAAAGCTATTAAAGGCATTACTGAAAATGTGAAGGAAAGTAAGGAAAAGTATTGTCTTGCAAGTGAAATCAATAATATTTGCGGTGTAGATATTCGACAACCTACGGCTGTTTTTACACCAATAAAAACAAATGCTATTATACGATATGCTTTTGGGACATCAGCAGAATTTGTATTTCGCTTGGAAGAAGTACAAGAATACAAAGATAAAATTGATATGCAAGACAAAATAAAAAGAATACTTTCGGAAAAAACACCAGTAGAAGCATTTGAAGAATGGCTGATTTTAAAAGAAATTTCTTTTTCAAAAAATAGTCGATATACAGAGCAAGAATGGTATTCATACTGCAAAGAGAAGTTCGTGTTGTCTGAAAGAAATGAGAGAGGTATAAGGAATTTATTGAGAGATTACGTTGATTGTACGGAATATTTATCAAACTTGACAATAGAAAAAGAATTGTATTCGTTGACTTCAAATGAAATCAATCTCAAATTGTTCAATCCTTCAATAGGCGTGAAAAAGCAAGGTTTTTTATACGCTTTTTTAAGAGAATTTCATTCGAGAGTGACTATATATTTAAATAAAAAAGAAGCACGAAAAAAAACATTTGATATAAACAGAATTACTAATCCTTATCAGTATGAGGTAGAAGAAAAACCAAAAGAAGTATATGAGTATGAAGAGTACATAAAAGTATATGATTATGTCCAAAAAGAGGAACATAAACATAAAGCTATTTTAGATGCGGAGAAGATAATCGCAGATAAGGATAAAAAAGAAATATTCTATTACGGTTCTGCTTGGCTCTATGTGTTGATTCACTTAGGTAATGCCTGGAGACACGGAGATGTAATGGATATTGCGATGGTTGATTTCGAATCGATTGGAATTAATTCTCTAGAAATATTAAAATCAAGAGATTTAACAAAGGAAGAAGCGAATGCAGTTATCAATCAAATTAAACGAAAAGATTTGACAGTAAACAAAACTGGAGCAACTAATCGTTTCAATTGTCCAGATGATTTAGCTGTTTCACTTGCGACTGCAATTATTATTTGTTCAATCATTGCTAAAAAGCGGACAAGCCTTGTAATTAGCTCAAATTCTAATGAAACGAGAATCATAGATTTTGGCACACAAGATGATAGTAGTTTTGGTAAAAAAGCTCATAATGCTTTCTTCGAAAATTTTGAAATAGACGGATTTCAATTTCAAAGCCGACAAATGAATCGTACAGTATTAGTGTTGATATATATGGTTCTAGTGAAGAAAGGGAAAGGTAGTGCAGCTTTAGAAATGGCTCAACGACTACGAGCACATGAAAATTTCGAAACTACCAACATTTATCTTGTAATTCCACAAGATGAATTGGATGAATTAAGTGAGGGTTTGTTTAATAGAAAAAACTTTGGTTATATCCCTGATTTGATGGCTGAAATTCTGATTGGAGATACAGAAGATAGAAATCAAAGAACCCAAGAAATATTAGCTTTAAGTGCAACATTTGGTGGGATTCATAAACTCGAAGCAACATCTGGATTTATTAATAAAACGTTAGCGGAGAGACAAAAAGTGGCTGATCAAATTTTCAATATGGGATTGGATGAAGTTACAGATTTAATGTTTGATTTGCAAGTTAATTCTCTACCGAGCAATGAAGAGAATTTCCAATGCCTTGTTTCTCCAAATTGTCAAAAGCCACATTTAGATTCTTGTAAAGACTGTCCATTCGCTATTCCAAACTTTTATGCAGTTTCTTCTCTCGTAGAAGGTTTTAAAACGTCCATTTTTGAGTTTGTTAAAGATTTTGACCCAAATACCTTTGACGGTGAAAAAACTCGTCTTATGAACGTGTTATATAAAGATTTAGACCATGTAGAACGTGCGATGCAAAAGTTTGGGGAAGAGGAAGTATTTCATTTCTTCGAAAGAGGAAAAGAAGAATATAACGAATTAGTAGATTTGATTGGGGAAGTACAAACAAAAACGGGTGAAGATTTTGAAGCGTACCTAACATACAATCCAATTTATTTATCGTAGTTTAGGGGGAACTAGTATGTCCGTAACGGATACAGTAAAAGAAATAGAACTTGATATAGATGTTTTCTCTGATGAAGGATTCGATATAAAACAGAGTGTTATTGAAGCTAAGGGGATTGTACAAAAACTTGTAGAAGAAAATCGTTGGCTTCGGGGTGAATTTGAAGAGGATTACTGGGAAGTTAATAAAGTTTTATATGTTGAAAATTATAACGGTTATGACTTCAGTAAGTTTGATTACTCGCATTTTAATCGTAAATTGCCAAAAGAGTTTAAAGAAATCGTTAAATGTTGGATTGTCAATCTTATTGATCAATACAAAGAAATAGCGGTTCATTGTCTAATTCATTTAAATAAGGGATTCGAAGTGACTAAAGGCTTCAAAAAAACCGAAATAAAAGCTTTAGTTGATTATATTGAATATGGGGAACTAAGTCATAATTATAAACGAGAAATGATTAATTCATTGTGTAATTTCTTTGATTATGCTGATCTAGAGATTGGCGATGATTATCTTCCTGTTCTTGTAGAACTAAAAAATAAAATACCCCAACATCAAAGTAATATAAGAGAATTGCCACCTTCACAGTATGTACTATCGTTTTCTTATTATCTAGAAAAGCATTTTGAAACATTGTTGGAAAGCTTTGTGGATAAGGAAAACTTCGATAAAGAATTACTCATGGTGTATCCACTTGCAATATGGTGGAGATTAACAACAATTATTCCAATGCGTGCTTCGGAGTTTTGTTTGATAGAACGAGATTGCTTAAGTGTAGATAAAGATAAATATTATTTACACTTGCCGAGAACTAAGCAGAATTCAAAGAGAGTACAAATTATGGATAAAGTAGCAATAGACGAAGAAATGTATAAAATGATTGGTCATTATATTGATTTAACGAATCAGTATGGTAAAACAGATACTTTAATCTCATATCTTTCGATTATGAGTGTGAAAGACAGTGTTCGTGGGTACATTCAAAAGAATACAAAACAATTTAACAGAAGAAATTTGGAAACATTAATTCCTAGATTTTATAGAACGATAGAACAAGTATATGATTTTAAAGTAGAACAAGAATATCACCTTCGACCGAATGATACTAGGCACATCGCATTCATGTCTTTGATGATGCAAGGATATAGTCCTGTTGAGGTTGCACGATTAGGAGGACATAAAACAATTCAAACGCAATTACATTACAGTAATCATAAAGAGTACTGGGTAGATTGCGAAGTATTTAAGCTAATGAAAAAAGTGAAAAATACTAGTCTCTCAACTAAATCAGTGGGAATTACCCCCGATGAAGTAAAAATGAAAGTGTATGAAAGCGAAGGAACGTATAAACAAAAAATGAAAATAGGATTTTGCAAGGATCAAGAACAAAAATGTGAATCGAAACGTTGTTATTTCTGTTCGTACTGGGGAATTTCACCCGAAGAGTATTTGGAAAAGAAAGAAACAATTCAAAAAGAAATACTTGAAATGAGAAATAACGTAAGTGAAATGACAACAGCCTTACAAAACCTAAATAAACAATTTCTACAAGACGAATTATCAAGAAGAAATCCAGAGTTGTTAACAAAGATAAAAACAAAAGCAAACGCTATACAGGGCGATATATACAAAATGGCATTACTAGGTTCTAAGTTAGAAGATATGGATGGAGGGAGAATGTTACATGACTAAAACAGTGGGGCGTAAACCAAAGTTTTCTGTTGAAGAAGTGAGAAAAGTAATCTTGATGTTTAGAGAGAATGTACAGCCTATGGGGAGAATTGGTTATACAGATATTTACCGCTATGCGAATGAATTGTTCGAGAAAGGAATCATATTAAACTCAACCTCTATTGCCTTTTGGAGAAAAGAAAATCGAATGGGTCGAATTGAAGTAGACAAAGCAAATGAAGTATTCAGTGAAGCTGTAACTGTTTCCAAGGGAAAAGAAGTAAAAGTACCCAATGTAGTTGATTTGGTCGATAAAAGATATAAAGACAAAGACGACCTATTAAAGCATTTACTTTTCATGGAAAAACAGTTTCGTGAGTCACTAGATAGAGAAAAAGAATTACAGAAAGACTTATCCAACCTGCAAGAAAGCCACGATAAGGTGAAAGATGATCTAAAAAAGGCAAATATAAGCATAGAAAAACTACAAGGTGTGGTATATAGGCTGTATAGAACGTTAATGGGGCATTCTAACGAAGAAGTGGATAAAAATGTGGACTATGCCATGAAAACGGCGTTTAAGGAGCCTATGGCTTTCCTAGAGGGTTTTAAAGAGAAGGAAGAGGTACAAGAAGGGCCGAAGGTTCTTCCGATTGATAAGAAGCCAGTAAAGTCTTCCTTTGCAAGTAAGTTTCGAAAATAGTTTTTAAGTTAATTAACGAACGTGTATTCTTGTAATTTTCTGTATATTTGTTATTATTAATCTATAAGAACAAAGGGGGGTAATTTTGTGAATGAGGTCGAATTAATTCTTTTGAATTTAGAAGAAACGAGACGTAGAAGTATTAAAGTATGGAAAGCTATTCCTGAACACATGTTAAACTGGAAGCCAGATGATGAAGCCTTTACATGTGCAGAAATGATTAGACATGTTTTGGAATCAGAGTATTATTATTATCAAATCATCCAAAATCATGGAAATTCACAAAATCTTGATGAATCATATTCTTTAAGAGAGTTTACAAATCTTGAAGCGGAAATCGAATTTTCGTTATCTTATCGAGAAACATTCTTAAACTTTATCCAATCTCTAACGAAGGATGATTTAGTAAACATTCTAATAGATCGATCCGATTTAAGTGGTAAAGGGGTTACAGGTTATATTCGACCGCTAGGAGATTTTTTAATGCGAATAGCTTATCATGAGGCGGTACATACTGGACAACTATTAGATTATATGCGAAATATGGGGATAGAACGTCCTAATATATGGGATTGATGTGTAATAACATAAAAAAGAATCAAAGCGCCTTCGAAGAGTTTCATTCGGAGGTTTTTTGATTTCGATCTTTGTAGCCTAATTCTCGTTTGAGTCTATCTGTTTTTTCTTGGAGGACTTTTAGTTTTGCTTCGAACTCTGCTTGTTCTTGTTTTCGTTGTTCACGTCTCATTTTTACATAGTCTGCAATAGGAATTGTTTTAAGTTCTTCTATCTCGTCTTGTTCTTCATTTTCTTTTTCTTCAAACATAAAAGTCCCTCCTAGTAAAAAATGTCTCAGTGTTAATGCAGGACTCCACCCAGTAACAGTATATGCGTTACCAGTAAAGAGTTTCCTAACAAAATGCAGGATGCACCCATAATAGTATATGCGGAGCATCTCAACGAAATACAGGATGCCCAGTCCAATAATAGTATATGTGTATTTGTACTTAAAAGTGAGTTAAAAATAGGGGTTTTAGAAGGAGTTAATAAATCATTTTGACCAGTAGGTGGTGGTCAAAATACGAATAACCTATGGGGCACAAGGAGTTTATAATAATGACCACATAAAAACGTACCTATAAATTTTCAGATGCTTGTCGCATAATTTGTTTACCGACTGGAGTAGAGCCAGTAAATGCAATTTTATCAACGAGTGGATGATTAACAAGAGCTTGTCCAGCTGATTCACCGAATCCAGGAACGATATTAATAACACCTTTCGGGAATCCAGCTTCTTCAATTAATTCAGCTAAGTATAGAGCGGATAGTGGAGTTTGTTCTGCAGGTTTTAAAACGATTGTACATCCTGTAGCAAGCGCTGCTCCCATTTTCCACATTGCCATAAGAAGTGGAAAGTTCCAAGGAATAATTTGACCGACGACACCAACAGCCTCATGGCGTGTATAGTTAAAGTAATTACCGGAAACAGGAATTGTTTGACCAACGATTTTCGTAGCCCAGCCAGCATAATAGCGCATATGTTCAATTGCAAGTGGTATGTCTGCTGCCATTGTTTCACGGATTGGCTTTCCGTTATCTAACGTTTCGAGCTGTGCAAGCTCTTCTTTATGTTCTTCCATTAAATCAGCTAACTTGTACATAAGGCGGCTTCGCTCAGCAGTGCTCATGCGAGACCAAGGACCTTCGTCGAAAGCCATGCGAGCTGCAACGACAGCTTTATGAATATCTTCTCGACCAGCCTCAGAAACGACGGCAAGTGTTTCGCCGGTTGCTGGGTTAGGTGTTTTAAATGTTTTCCCGGAAGCGCTTTCGATGAAAGATCCATTCACATATAACTTTTTTGTACCTTGAAGAAACTTTTCTACCTTTTCATGAAGATTTACAGCTAGTTGACTCATTGTATAACCCCCTTGAAAATATAATGTAAACGCAGTACGAGACGGCGTTTATTCCGAAATCAAGGATGTGGGAACTAGATGGAAAGCCTCTAATTTTAATCATAATTAACAAATACTGAAAATTCAAATTTCATTTGTGTTACAATTGTAAAAAATATGTAATGTAAGAGAAACTTCTATATGATTATAAAAAATCCTGCTTGTTTTTGCTTTCTAGTAGGAAAAACTAGAAGAACAATGGTACAATAATACATCGTGAGAGGAGGGAGAAAATGAAGAATTATCATGATGATCCACGCTTTCGAATTGCCCATAGAGAAGCGTTAATTGGTCTTGGACTTGCTATTATCAATTTTATAATATGGTACGGATTTGCTTATGGGCTTGGTAGTAAAAATCCAAGTGAATATACATATGTACTCGGTTTTCCAGCATGGTTTTTTTATAGCTGTATCGTTGGATTTATCGTTATGGTTATTTTACTTAGTTTAGTTGTTCGTTTTGTATTTCAAGATATTTCACTCGATGAGGAAGAAAAAAGTGAGGAATAATAGATGAATTGGTATGTAATCATTCCAATGATAATTTCGTTTATCGTTGTATTTTTAATTGGTGTATATGCTTCAAGACGCGTACAAGCGACTGCTAATAAAAAATTTTTACAAGAATATTTTCTTGGTGGGCGTGAACTTGGCGGTTTATTATTAGCGATGACAATGATTGCTACGTACGGTAGTGCTAGTAGCTTTATTGGTGGTCCAGGTATTGCGTACAATATGGGCCTCGGATGGGTATTATTATCTGCGATTCAAGTTGTAACAGGGTATATCGTTTTAACGGTTATCGGTAAAAAGTTTGCAATTATCGCTAGGAAGATGGAAGCCATTACTCTTATCGATTATTTAAAGGGAAGATACAATAATAAAGCGGTTGTTATACTTTCTGCGTTATGTATTATTATCTTCTTATTTTCAGCAACAGTAGCTCAATGGGTCGGCGGTGGCCGATTAATTGAATCACTAACGGGTCTATCTTATACAACAGCACTATTTTTATTTACTTTTTCTGTACTTGTGTACGTATTAATTGGTGGATTTCGTGCAGTTGCTTTATCAGATACGTTATTAGGAATCATTATGTTAGTTGGAACGACAATCATTTTAATTGCTACTGTCATTGCTGGTGGTGGAATTGAAAAGATTATGCAGGAACTTGTTCAAATCAATCCGAATTTAATTACACCGTTCGGAGCGGATGGTAGTTTAACGAAATCATACGTGACATCATTTTGGATTTTAATCGGAATTGGTGTTGTTGGCTTACCGCAAATTAGTGTGCGTGCCATGTCTTATAAAAATTCAAAAGCTATGCATCAAGCGTTAATAATTGGAACGGTTGTTGTGGGTACAATTATGATTGGTATGCATTTAACAGGTGTATTTGCACGAGTCGTACTTCCGGGGATAACGGTACCTGATAAAGTCATGCCGCTACTCGCGATGGAAGTGTTGCCACCTTGGTTAGCTGGTGTTTTCTTAGCTGCGCCAATGGCAGCAATTATGTCTACAGTAAACTCGTTATTGTTACTTGTAAGTTCATCAATTATTAAAGACATATACGTAAATTACATAAATAAAGAAGCGGCAGATAGTACGATCAGAAAAGGAAGTTTGTGGATTACTGGTATTGTAGGACTGCTCGTTTATGCAGCAGCAATTAAACCACCAGATTTTTTAATATGGTTAAATTTATTTTCTTTCGGTGGATTAGAAGCAGCATTCATTTGGCCGATCGTATTAGGGTTATATTGGAGAAAAGGGAATGCAACAGGAGCGCTTGCCTCTATTTTAGTTGGGGTAGGTTCATATATGTGTATTCATCTTTTCTATCCAAATCCGTTCGGTATACATACAGTCGTCTTCCCAATTTGTTTTGCGTTTATCGCTTATATCATTGGAAGTATGAGTGCTGTGAAGAAAAACAGTATAGGTTAGAGGAAGAACGTAGTCCTTATAGGACTGCGTTTTTTCGTATAAATTTGTTCTTTTTTATTCTGTATACCTATTGCGATTCATAAATTAATAACAATTGAGGGGATGGAGTTGAGGTCGATGAAAAAAGTATTATTTTTGGGAGACCCGGGAATTGATGACTCTTTAGCCATCATGTATGGAATTATGCATCCTGATATTGATATTGTTGGTGTTGTAACGGGATACGGAAATGTGACGCAAGAAAAGGCGACAAGTAATGCAGCATATTTGCTGCAAATGGCAGGGCGGGAAGATATACCTGTTATTAATGGTGCGAAAATTCCTTTATCCGGAGATGTTACAACGTATTATCCAGAAATTCATGGGGCAGACGGTTTAGGGCCAATTAAACCTCCAAAAGCTTTTTCGCCAAATATAAAACCTTTTTGTGCTTTTTTTGATATTCTTGAAAAGTATAAAGGAGAATTAATCATTGTTGATGCTGGTAGGTCAACGACACTAGCAACAGCATTTATTTTAGAAAAGCCGATGATGAAGTATGTGAAAGAATATTATATAATGGGTGGTGCTTTTTTAATGCCCGGCAATGTGACACCAGTCGCAGAGGCGAATTTTCATGGTGATCCGATTGCGTCACAATTAGTTATGCAAAATGCCAAGAATTTGACATTAGTGCCACTTAACGTTACATCTGAAGCAATTATTACGCCAGAAATGGTGAAATATATTACGAAACACTCTAAAACGAATTTTAATAAATTAATTGAACCAATATTTACGTATTATTATAAAGCGTATAAAAAGTTAAATCCGAAAATAACAGGTAGCCCAGTACATGATGTTGTTACAATGATGGTTGCGGCGAATCCGTCTATTTTGGATTATGTGTACCGTCGTGTCGATGTAGATACAGTGGGGATTGCAAAGGGAGAAAGTATTGCTGATTTCCGTCCACAACCTGATGCAAAATCCTTAAAGAATTGGGTGCGAATTGGTTGGTCATTGCACTATAAAAAATTTCTCGAAGACTTCGTGAAAATTATGACGTAGACATAATAGGAGAATACAAGTTAAAATAATGGAGATGATTACTAAAATAATCATCTCCATTATTTTGTTTGAAAGAGATAGATAGAGAAGAGTTATACAATAGGAGAGGAATTTTACTTGAAAAAAACTATAGTATGCGCAGTGATTGTGGGTATTTTCGTTTTGCTAATATCGGGTAATTTTTTAGTGAAAAAAGTGTGGAGTTCAAATAATGATGATGCACAGTATATCGCATCCTTTATTGAAGAACATAAAGATGAAAAAAATAGTGCGCTTCTCGTGAAGAGAAACGATAAAGTTGTTTATTCTGTAAATCCAAATGTTGTATTGCCAGTTGCTAGTACGATGAAGTTAATTGTGGCGCTTGAATATACGAAACAAGTTACGGAAGGGAAAATTGATCCGTCTAGTTTCATTTCTATTAATGATATAAATCGTTATTATGTGCCGAATACAGATGGCGGTGCACAAGATAGATGGCAAAGGTATTTGCAAAAGACAGACAAGATAACAGAAGGGGCAGTTTCTTTAGAAGAAGTGGCAAAAGGAATGGTTAAGTTTAGTTCGAATGCGAATGCTGAATATTTAATGGAAGTGTTAGGGTTAGATAATATTAATCGAAATTTACAAAGTTTATCCCTTCCAGCACATCAGCCGCTATTTCCGATTGTTTCATCTTTATACATCCCTGGATATTTGCATAAAGAATTACATGTTCCGAAATATAAAATAGAGAAAAAATTAAAAGAAATGTCTCAAGAGCAATATCGTGAATATGCGATGATTATTCATGAGCGCTTAAAAAAGAAGGGACCATTATTACAGAAGGACATACCTCTTTATTTAGAGGAACGTTACGATAAAATTTGGTCAGATCGATTACCAGCAGCTTCTGCAAACGATTATATGGTACTGCTTCAAAAGGCAAATCATAAAGGTGGCCTAACAGACGCAGAAGAAAAAGTGTGGGCTAATATCGTTGAAACGGATATGAGTGCTAAAAAATATCGTAAAACATTTAGACATGCAGGGCAAAAGAATGGTTATACGCCATGGACAGTTACAAAAGCAGTTTATGCGATGGATAAACGTGGGAACTGTACAGAAATAGTGTTTTTAGCCAATAATTTAAATGAGGACGACAGTGCAGAAATACGGAAACATTTAGCAAACTTACATTTCCAAGTGTTGCAAAGTGATAAGTATGATGCGACTTTTATTAAGTAAACTCGGTGCAGAGAGCATCGAGTTTATTTTTATCCCGCTTTAATGGGCAGTAAGACCCCCGCCTCAAAATTCAGCGAAAGCAAAGGGATGAAGAAAACCCCCACTGATTAAAGTTTCACTTTATGTACAAGCACTTTTTTCCTATCTCTGGGTATGATGGGTAGTAATACTTAGGTGAGAGGGGAAAAGGTGATGAAACAAAGTAAAGAAGAGTTTATAAAGAGTGAAGGCGCTGATTTCCCTGGAAAAACATATGTAGATTGCGTATTACAACATGTATTTCATTTTCAGCGAAATTACTTATTGAAAGATATGTTTCAAGTGCATAAAGCGCATATCACGATGCTGACTGAAGAAAATTTAATGAAAAAGGAAGAAGCTAAAGTTATACTACACGCATTAAAAAAGGTAGAGGGAATTCCAGAAGAGCAATTGCTATATACAGAGCAGCATGAAGATCTCTTTTTTTTAGTGGAACATTTAATTTCTCAAGAAGCGAAATGCGATTTTGTAAGCAATATGCATATTGGTAGAAGTAGAAATGATATGGGTGTAACGATGTATCGCATGAGTTTAAGGCGATATGTACTACGATTAATGGAACATCATTTGTTATTGCAAGAAAGTATACTGCAACTTGCTGCTGATCATAAAGAAACGATTATGCCAGCTTATACACATACACAACCAGCACAGCCAACAACATTTGGGCATTATACGTTAGCGATTTATGATACGATGCAGAGAGATTTAGAACGAATGAAACGAACGTACAAACTTTTAAATCAATCCCCGATGGGAGCTGCGGCTCTTTCTACAACAAGTTTCCCAATTAAACGAGAGCGAGTTGCCTATTTACTTGGATTTACAAATGTAATTGAGAATTCATATGATGCTGTTGCTGGAGCGGATTATTTATTAGAAGTTAGCTCGTTACTTATGGTAATGATGACGAATACGAGTAGATGGATTCATGACTTCTTACTATTAGCGACGAAAGAATACGATGGTATTACTGTTGCAAAGCCATATGTACAAATAAGTAGCATTATGCCGCAAAAGCGAAACCCAGTTTCCATTGAACACGCCCGTGCGATTACGAGTAGTGCTTTAGGGGAAGTATTTACAGTATTTCAAATGATTCATAATACACCATTTGGTGATATTGTTGATACGGAAGATGATTTGCAGCCGTATTTATATAAAGGGATTGAAAAGACCATTCGTGTTTTTTGTATTATGAATGCAGTGATTCGAACGATGAAAGTAGAAGAAGAAACGTTGAAGAGTCGTTCTTATAAACATGCAATTACGATAACTGATTTCGCAGATGTTTTAACAAAAAACTATAGCATTCCATTTCGGCATGCACATCATGCAGCAAGTGCGATTGCGAATATGTCATTGGAGCAGAAAAAGGAGTTACATGAATTAAATTTCAAAGACATAAATGTATACTTACAAGAAAATTTGAAAGTGAATTTATTAGAAAAAGAGTGGAATGAAATTATATCGCCAGAAGCATTTATTCAAAAAAGAAATGTATACGGTGGACCGAGTAAAAAAGAAATGGAGCGTATGATTAAAAATCGAAAAGAGTCATTTCAAAAAGAAGAAGAGGTATTTGAAAAAGAAAAACAGAGAATTTTACAGGCGGAAAAAGATTTGAATACGTTAGCTTCGAATATTATTGAATCGTAAAAGAGGGATTTAGTGAATTAATCGCCAATACTTAATGAAACTATAAATAGAGAGAAGAGATTGTCGATGATTCAATTACATGTATATGAAGAGATTCTTACTTTTAAAAAAGAGGTTACGCCATTTTTAGAAAAGAATGAGCAGGAAAACAATCTCATATTAGGCGTATTACAAATGGTCCAACAACCGATATTTATGGGGGTAGCAAAACAAGAGGAAGAAATAGCAGTTGTATTTCTTCAAACAGAAGAAAAGAAACAAATCATTGTTGCAACGACTGAAATGAAGAAAGAGGACATCGTGGAACTTGCAAAAAAATTAGAGAAAGTATATCCAAATGTTCCCGGATTGATCGGTAATAAGAAAATTGTACAGAGATTAGCGGAAGAGATTGCAGTGTTAGAAAATAAAAAAACTACTGTTGCAATGGAGCAAGGTATATTTGAATTAAAACAAGTGAAGAAAAAGTGGAACGGAGATGGAGTATTTCGAGAAGTAAGTAGTGATGAGCTAACATTAATAGAACAGTGGATTTATCAATTCTGCGAAGATGTGAATCTGCCTACTACGAAAGAAGAAGCGAAACAAACCGCTCATACATTTATTACGAACCGTCATCTATTTGGTTTAGAAGTAGACGGGAAGCTTGTTTCTGTAGCTGCAAAAACGAGACCAACTACAAATAATATAACAGTTAATTTCGTATATACACCGAAAGAAGCGCGGAAAAAAGGGTACGCATCTAGTTGTGTCGCTGCACTTAGTCAACGTATGTTAGACGAAGGTTATAACACAACGACTTTATATACGGATCTGGCAAATCCAACATCAAATAAAATTTATCAAGAGATTGGTTATGAGAAGATAATGGAGTCTGTACTTATATTTTTAGAGAAATAAAATGAAAAGGCACGCTATTAGAGCGTGCCTTTTTGTTATTCATCAATTCGAATGACTTCACCTTGCGGGAAATTCTCAGTTTCTAGTAAGCTACGAATTGCTTTCGCAACGTATTCAGGTGACAGTAGTTTTCCTTCTTCTTTTAGTGCGATGAAGCGGTCTAAATTTATGAAGTCTTCTTTATTTGTTTCACGAATTTGCGCTTGCATACTTGTATCAACAACACCAGGTGCAAAAGCGACGATTTTTACTGGATATTCTTTTTCTGCTTCTTCGGTTGCTACGCACTGTGTAAACATATTTACACCAGCTTTCGTTGTACAATAAGCGCCCCATCCAAAATAAGGATTTTTTCCTGCACCAGATGAAATGTTTATAACACGTTTATCTACTTTCCAGTCTTTCGTATATCTCATGAAAGTAGAGGTAAGAATCATCGGTGCAAGTAAATTAATTTGAACGTTTGTAATGAAAAGCTCGCTCTCAGCTTTTTCTATTGGTTTCATGGGTGCGAGCGTACCTGCGTTATTAATTAAATGAATAGATGATACAGTATCTTCTTGAATGGATGAAATGATTTCGTTAAAGTTAGTTTCTAATTTATGTACATCTTGAAGATCTAAGGAATGAAAAATGCAATGACTGTTATATTGTTCTGCGAGTTTAGTAAGCTCTTTATTTTCTCTTCTAGAAATAGAGATGACGGTTGTATTTTCTTCTAATAATTGTGTGGCGATTGCCTCACCTAAACCTTGTGAAGTTCCTGTTATGATAACGTAGCGCATAGTGTAGTAAACTCCTCTCCATATATGTGGAATTTTGTTGGACAACGTACATTGTATAGTTTGTCTACATTTTATAGTATAGAGCACTTTTTACTATAATTGAAATGAGATGATTGTGTGCCTTTTATGAATCGCTTTACAACAACAGTAACTGGTGCCGTCACGTTCACTGGGAACACGTTAGGACTAAGTCCTACATCGCCTGCACCAAATAATAACTTCGGTACGATTGATGTATTTACAACGGTAAATACATCGCTCCAAGTACCTGGATTCCCAGGAGGAACGACGAATGACTGGCCATTAAATTCTTCAAGTGCAATTTTGAATCTTCCGGCAGGGAGTAGTATTTTATACGCAGAACTAGTATGGGCCGGCACATACCGGACCGATACAGAGGATGTTTCAGCTTTTTTAAATGATAACATTACATTTACAACACCGGCAGGAACGTTTTCTGTTACACCAGATCCTGCAACTGCGCAGCAAGGTTCAGTAGGGAACCAGTTTTATTATGCGCGCTCTGCCAATGTAACGAATCTTGTTAGTGCAGGTGGGGCAGGAACTTATACTACAGGTGCAGTGCCAGCTGCAAGAACTTCATTTGATCCAACTATTAGTCGTTCGGCTGGTTGGACACTTGAGGTTGTGTATCAAAATGCTAGTTTGCCACTTCGGAATTTATCAGTTTATGCAGGTCAAGAAATTATCGATGCTTCATCACCACCAGTGGATGCTACTATTTCAGGATTTGCTACTCCAGCCACAGGAGCTGTAACAGGACGGGTGCTTGTAACTGCTCAAGAAGGTGATTCTAACATTGTTGGAGATCAACTTCGCTTTGGGCCGAATGCGAATGCTACAGTTGCTTTATTCGGACCGAGAAATCCCGCAAATAATTTCTTTCAGTCACAAATTTGTAATGATAGTGGGAATTTAGATACAACTGGCACCTTTGGAAATTTGAATCAGCCGTTAGGGATAGCTTTAGCCGTCCGAAGACAAGGATGGGATATTACGAATGTAGATGCCTCGTCATCATTAGTAAATAATCAAACGTCAGCGACTGTTCGCTTCGTTACAAATGGAGATGGATATGCTGCAGCTGGTTTTGGTGTTCAAATTGATGCGACAGGGCCAATTATAAATCCTGTTAAATCTGTTGATAAAACCGTTGCAGCAGTAGGTGATATTCTTACCTATACGATTACTGTTCCGAATACAGGGACAGGAAGTGCAGAAAACGTTGTATTACAAGATAGTATTCCGAATGGAACTACGTTCATAGCAGGTAGTGTTACAGTAGGTGGAGTAACTCAGCCGAGCGCCAATCCAGCTAGTGGAATTAATTTAGGAACGATACCGAATAATGCTCAAAGAGTTGTCACGTTTCAAGTGAGAGTTACGTCATTCCCGAATCCGAATCCAATTTCAAATCGTGCGATGGTGTCATACCAATTCCGTCCTTTTGTTGGAAGTCCTCCTATCACAAGTACAGCTTCTTCAAATACAGTACAGACGACGGTAAATCGCGCAAATGTAAGTTTACAAAAATCTGTAGATCTACAGACGGCAACAATTAATGATGTATTAACGTACACAGTGAATGTCACGAACGATGGGAATGTCGCTGCAAATAATGTTATTTTTGTTGATAGTATACCTGCTGGAACAACGTTTGTTACGAATAGTGTTACGGTAAATGGAGTATCACGACCAGGAGCGAACCCAGCAAGTAGTATTAATATAGGAAGTATTAATGCTTCGCAAACGACTGTAGTGCGTTTTCAAGTTCGAGTAACATCTATTTCACTTGTCAATCCAATTCCGAACCGTGCGAGTGCAACATTTAATTTTACTCCAGTACCTGGTCAACAACCAATTTCAGGACAGGCGACAAGTAACACTGTATTTACTACAATTAATGTAGCCGATATAAGAACGAGAAAAACAGTAGATAGAGCTTTTGCGACAGTTAATGACGTTCTTACGTATACCGTTACAATTGAAAATATAGGGAATGTACTGGCAACGAATATTATTTTTCAAGATCCAATCCCAATTGGAACGACTTTTATAGCAAATAGTGTAACTGTAGACGGGGTTTCACAACCTGGAGCAAATCCTTCGACTGGGTTTACAGTAGCAAATATTTCTCCAGGCGGAAGTAGGACGGTTACATTTCAAGTCCGGGTGACATCTACGCCATCAGGAGGTACGATTGCGAATCGCGGAAATGTATCTGCTAATTTCGTTGTTATTCCGAATCAGCCACCGATAACGATTAATAGACAAACGAATACAGTTGTGACACAAGTGAATACAGGTG
Source organism: Bacillus sp. BML-BC051 (assembly GCF_019656175.1). Taxonomy (NCBI): domain Bacteria; kingdom Bacillati; phylum Bacillota; class Bacilli; order Caryophanales; family Bacillaceae; genus Bacillus; species Bacillus sp. BML-BC051. The sequence continues at coordinate 14,190 of NZ_BPLI01000046.1, read as the reverse complement.
GTTTAAATGTAATAAAAGAAGTGAATACAACGCAAGCAGCGGTAGGGGACACTTTAACGTACACGATTGCCGTCCAAAATACAGGAAACGTTCCGTTAACAAATGTATTTTTCCAAGACCCTATTCCTTCTGCTGTTTCATTTGTTGCAAATTCTGTAACAATTAATGGAATACCGCAAAGTGGACTAAATCCGAACTCGGGATTTTCTCTTCCAAATATTCCGCCAGCTCAGACGGTTGTAGTCACATTTGAAGTATTAATTGTACAGGACCCAGAAAATGAAGATATTTTAAATCGTGCAAATGTAACAGCAAGTTTTCAAGTGAATCCTAGTGAACCACCAGTAACAATTAATGTTCCAAGTAATCTTGTAAATACAACGGTGCAATCAGGGAACTTTGAAGTTGTGAAAGCAGTGAATACTGATGTTGCAACGGTAGGGGATGTTTTAGTATATACAATTGAAATCATAAATGCAGGTAGTGTACCAACTACAAATGTATTTTTCCAAGATTCAATTCCACAAGGGACATTATTTATTGAAAACAGTGTATTTGTTAATGGTGTTTTACAAGAAGGGGCAGATCCAGAACTTGGATTTTCATTAAATAATTTGCCTACTGGCGCGAGTGTAATTGTTACGTTTGAAGTATTAATTGATGAAATTCCCCAAGGAAATAATGTCGTAAATAATGCGAATGTAACTGGAGATTTTCTTGTAAATCCAACAGAGCCACCGATTACTATAACAGTACCAAGTAATACTGTTATGACAGTGGTGAATTCTTCAGGGTTAAATGTAATGAAGAGTGTAAGCGCTACTGAAGCAGGAGTAGGAGATACGTTAACATATACAGTTCGTATACAAAATAGTGGAACGGTAGCAGCGACAAATGTATCATTTCTTGATCCAATTCCATTTGGAACAACGTTTGTAGCAAATAGTGTAACAATAAACGGGATATCTCAACCCGCTTTAAACCCAACAACTGGATTTCCACTTGCTAATATTCCAGTAGGAGGGATGGTAACAGTTACTTTTCAAGTGACGATCACGAGTGTACCACCAAATAGAGTTCTTCCGAATAATGCGAATGTAACTGCGGATTTCCAAGTAAGTCCTCTCCAGCCACCAGTTACAATTGTAACGATTAGTAACATTGTTGTGACGCGAGTGAATGTGGGATCACTTAATGTAATGAAGAGTGTAAATACACCACAAGCAGGAGTAGGAGATACGTTAACGTATACGATTCTTATTCAAAATACAGGAACTGTTCCTGCAACGAATATTATTTTTCAAGATCCAATTCCGTCGGGTACTGCGTTTGTAGCAAATAGTGTGACGATAAATGGAGTTGTTCAACAAGGCGCGAATCCTATGGCTGGTTTCCCAGTACCAAATATTCCGGTCGGACAAACGGCTACGATTACGTTCCAAGTTACAGTGACAAGTGTTCCGAGCGGTGGAAATATAAGAAACCAATCGAACGTTACTGCAAGTTTTCTTATAAATCCTGCAAACCCTCCAATAACGACTGTTACGAATAGTAACTTTGTAGTGACACAAGTAAATACAGCTCGATTAAATATACAAAAATCTTCATCTGTACAACAAGCTGCACTTGGAGAAACTTACACGTATTCCGTAGTCATTAGAAATAATGGAACGGTAACAGCGACGAATGTTTCCTTCATTGATCCAATTGCTCCAGAAACAACATTTGTAGCAAATAGTGTAACGATAAATGGAACGCCTCAACCTGGATTTGATCCAAATATAGGTTTTACGCTTCCTAATATCGCTGCTGGAACAGCACTGACTGTAACATTCCAAGTAACAGTAGTTGCACCATCCACGCGCGGAGCCGTACTAAACACGGCATCTGCTACAGCCACTTTTTTATTAAATCCTTTACAGCCCCCTGTAACAACGACAAATTCAAGTAATACGACAGTAGTTACGATACCGTTACCGCCTCCTGGTGAAGTAACAGCAACAAAAACAGTAAATGTTGCCGCTGGTGCTGTTGGAGATGTATTAACTTATACAGTGTTAATAACAAATGTAGGAATTATCCCTGTTACAGATGTGCTCTTCCAAGATGTCATTCCAGAAGGGACGACGTTTGTAGAAGATAGTGTAACGATAGGTAGGATACAGCAATCTGGTTTAAATCCAGAAATAGGCTTTACAGTTAGTCCATTATTAAATGCTGGAGCGAGTATTTCTGTGACGTTCCAAGTGACGATTACGGAAATTCCAGATAATGAAGTTATATTAAATGATGCTGACGTTACATTTACTTCACAACCAAATCCGCAGGAACCACCGATTACGGAAACGATATTAACGAATTTAGTCGTTACGACGATTAATATAGCTTCGATTTTCCCATTAAAACTAGTAGATAAAGAAGTAGCCACTGTAGGAGAAATATTAACGTATGATGTATTGATTTTTAACTTTGGAACAGTGGCAGCGACGAATGTTGAATTTATCGATACTACTTCCACGGGTGTAGCATTTGTACCGGGAAGTGTGAGCATCAACGGGGTGCCGGCACCAGGATTAGATCCTTTCATTGGTTTTACAGTTCCAAATATCCCTGTAGATGATTTTGTACTTGTCGCATATCAGGAAGTGGTTACGAGCATACCTGAGGGTGGAACGATTGTTAACTTTGTAGACGTTACAGCTACATTTGCTGTAAGTGAAACAGAGCCGCCTATTACAGAAACAACGACAAGTAATACGACATTAACAGAAATTAATGAACCTGGTTTAAATGTTTTAAAATCAGTAAGTCAGCCGGTTGTTGCAGTAGGCGATACAATCACATATACAACAGTAGTTCAAAATACAGGTACAGTGGTAGCGACAAATGTTCAATATAGTGATGTATTACCGTCCTCGATCACATTTGTACCAGATAGTGTAACGATAGATGGTGTGCTACAACCAGGATTCAATCCTAATAATGGATTCCCGCTTCCAAATATAAACCCAGGGGGAAGTGTAGAAGTCACATTCCAAGTAACAGTTGTCAGTGTTCCATCAAACGGAACGATTGCTAATACGGCGAATGTTACGGGAAGCTTTATATTAGTACCAGGAGAACCACCAGTTATAGTGAATCAGCCAAGTAACACAACACTTACAACAGTAAATAGAGGACGATTTACAGTTATTAAACAAGTAAATAGGGCTGCTACTCTTGTTGGAGATGTATTAACGTATACGGTTCAAATAACGAATACAGGAACAGTAACAGCGAATGATGTTCAGTTTATTGATACGATTTCAGCAGGAGCGTCATTTGTACCGAATAGTGTAACTGTAAATGGAGTTTCTCAACCAAACTTAAATCCGATTACTGGCTTTGGAGTTGGAGATATACTAATTGGTGAAACGGTTATAGTGACGTTTCAAGCGACAGTTACAAACATCCCATCATCAGGAACAATCACGAATGTTGCAAATATAACAGGAAGTTTTACTTTAGTGCCAGGAGAGCCACCAGTTGTAGTAACTGAACCGAGTAATACGACAATCACAAGGGTAAATAGAGGTAGATTTAATGTTATTAAATCAGCAAATAAAGAAGCAACACGGTTAGGAGATACGTTAACTTATAGTGTGCAAGTTACAAATACGGGAACGGTAACAGCGACAAATGTTCAGTTTATCGATGTTCCATCAACTAGTTTAGAATTCATTCCTGGAAGTGTACAGATAAATGGGATTCCGCAAGTAGGTTTAGATCCTTTTGTAGGTTTTTCATTACCGGATCTTGCAGTAGGGGATAGCGTATTAATTACATTTGAAGTAAATGTAATCGCAGTTCCACCTTCTAATAGTATTATGAATTCATCGAGTGTAACGGGTGATTTTGAATTGATTCCAGGAGAACCTCCGTTTACAATTACGAATACAAGTAATACGACAGTCACACCAGTAAATAGAGGTAGTTTAGATATGCTGAAAGAAGTAGATCATCCAATTGTTGGAGTAGGAGAAACAGTAACGTATACTGTTCGTATATTAAATACCGGTACTGCTGATGCGATGAATGTTGAATTTATAGATGTGTTATCTCAAGAAGCTGATTTCGTCGCAAATAGTGTAACGATAAATGGAGTTCCGCAGCCGGGGTTAAATCCGCAGGTTGGATTTACGATACCAGATATTCCGGTCGGTGAGACTGCATTTGTAACGTATGAAGCTACGATTACAAGTTTTCCGGATGGGGGTACAGTAGTCAACGTTGCTGGGGCATTAGCAGAGTATATTTTAGTACCAGGAGAGCCGCCAGTTACAGTAATGGACACGAGTAATACAGTTATTGTAACGGTAAATACTGCAATTTTATTTGTTGCAAAAGGAGCGGATTTTGAAGTAGCAATGGTAGGAGATGTTGTCACTTACGGAATTGCTGTTATTAATGATAGTACAGTTCCTGTGACGAATATTGTTTTAACAGATATCATTGATCCGAATACGTTATTTATAAATGGCACAGTAACAGTAAATGATGTACCTTTTCCATTTGCTAATCCGAATACTGGTATTCCCTTAGGTGATTTTCAGCCAAATGATGCAGCAATTATTAATTTCCAAGTTGTAATAACAGGGGGACAAATAAATAATTTAGTTACAAATACTGCTACAGCGAATGGGTTTGCAACTGTGAATCCAAATGAACCGCCTGTAGTAGTTGAAGGCGATAGTAATACAGTTGTTATCCCGTTTATTCCTCAAAATGTCTCAACGACAGTCGTAAAAACGGCGGATCATCAAACAGCAACAATTGGAGATGTTATTACATTTACGACAGTTATTACAAATACAGGGGATACAGCGATACAAAATATTCGTTTTCAAGATATGTTAGATAGTAGTGTTCGATTTGTCCTTGGAAGTGTAACGGTTGATAATACGCCAGTGTCAAATGTAAACCCAGTATCAGGATTTCTTATAGGAAGTTTAAATCCAGGGGAAGCACGGACAGTTTCGTTCCAAGTAGTAGTTCAGAGCGCGCCAAGTGGTTCAGGGAATTATATTAATCAAGCGAGTATCCGTTTCGAACATCAAGTAGGAACAGTATTGCCACCTGTTACACAAATAATAGAAAGTAATATTGTTGTCATACCGTTCGTCCCAACAATTGAACAAATTTGTGAAACAAACTTTAATTGCTTAGATATAATTCCATTTCAATGTTCTCCGTGTAATCAGTTGCACGAACATAAAAAATAAAACAAAAAGAGCATCCTAAAAGAATAGGATGCTCTTTTTATGTGTATTGATCATATAGAGTCATTTTCGGGCGAGGTAAAAAACTCGTTAATTTTGTTGGAAAGTAGAAATGGAATGGCTCCCTTTATAACAGAAATATCCCAGTCCCACCATGCGAGATTTTCTAGTTTTTCAATGATTTCCTGCGGGAAACGATATCGAATAAATTTTGCAGGATTACCAGCTACAATTGCATATGGTGGTACATCTTTTGTAACGACACTCTTTGCACCAATAATGGCACCGTTACCAATTGTAACACCCGATAAAATGCAGGATTGATAACCAATCCATACATCATTGCCGACTACGATATCACCTTTTGAAGAAGGGTGACCAGTAATATGTGCTCCTTCATCAAAAAGTGCATTAAATGGGTAAGTCGTTATCCAGTCTGCGCGATGTTCACCACCAAGTATGAAAACGACTTCTTCTCCTAATGAGCAAAACTTACCTATTTTTAATTTTGTTTCATCATTCCAAGAAAAAATAGTTGGTCCTACTTTACTATAAGTATAATCACCAATATCATATTTATTATATTCAGGTTTTTGATTTAAATATAACATAACGAATTTAGCATCCTCTCTAAAGCAAGTAATGGATATGGAACATTATATGCAATATGGAATAAGTCGAACTGTGTTGTATGAATTGGTAATGCACAAATATAGTAGTAGACGCAAAGAATAAAAAGGAGTGGAATGAATGATATACGAAATGAGGTTATATAATAAACCTTTTCAATCAATTCAATCAGGAAAAAAAGTATATGAAGTACGTTTATATGATCAAAAACGTCAGCCTATAAAACAAGGAGATCATATTGTATTTACGAACCTTACTACAGCAGCAACGATGACTGTAAAAGTAACGGAAATAAAACGATACGAAAGCTTTAAAGCAATGTACGAACAAATTGATAACAAATTATTGGGTTGTGAAAATGATAGTTTAGAGGAAATGTTAGAAAGTACATACAAAATATATACGAAAGAACAAGAACAAAAGTGGGGAACAGTTGCGATTGGTATTGAGGTAATAAAATGACAAGAAATCGCGGCGCGGCTATCATTGTGCAGGAAGGGAAAATTGCTCTTATAAAACGTATCCGAGAAAATGAGACGTACTATGTTTTTCCAGGCGGAGGAATTGAAAAAGGAGAAACACCTGAAGAAGCAACGAAGCGAGAGGTTTATGAAGAATTAGGGGTACATATAGAAGTGGAGCATCTTATTGCAAAGGTGGAGTATAAGGGTACGGAGTATTATTTTAATGCCCATATTACTGATGGGATTTTCGGAAGTGGTAAAGCGGAGGAATTCGAGCTGAAAGATAGAGGAATTTATATTCCGTTGTGGTTGCCGATACACGAGTTGGAAAAATTGAATATAAAACCGTATGAAGTGGTCGGAAGTATATTCAATCATTATAAAAAGTAAGGTCTGACAACATACAAAAAAAACCATTGACATAGCCTTCTGATTTAAGTATTGTATTCGAGTATGTTTATAATCAGGAGGTTTATATGAGCAATCAAACAACTACACATCATGTGAAAATGACAACAGCGGATCCATCTGGAATTGGCCTATTTGGATTAGCGATGGTAACACTTGTAGCATCATCTCAAAAGCTAGGCTTAACAGATGGCGTTTCTCTTGTATTACCATGGGCAATCTTTTTAGGAGGATTTGCACAAATCTTTGCGTGCATTCACGATGCAAAGCATAACAATACATTCGGTACAACAGCATTCGGTGCATACGGCCTATTTTGGTTAGGTGTTGGAATGACTTGGTTAATTCAACTTGGAGTATTTGGCGAAAAATTAGCACAAGCTGCAGATTCAAAACAGCTTGGGGTAGCCTTTATCGGATATTTGATCTTCACAATCTTTATGACAATTGGTGCAATGGAAACACATAAAGTATTATTTATGATTTTCGTCCTTATTGATTTCTTATTTATCGGTCTTTCATTAAGTACTTTAGGTGTTATGCCGCATGCAATGCATAATTTAGCAGCGTATTCTGAACTATGTATTTCATTATTATCTTTCTATGGTTCAGCAGCAGCAGTGTTAAATACACACTTCGGAAAAGTTGTTTTACCAGTTGGAAAGCCGTTTGGTATTTTTAAAAAGTAATAAAAAGCACAGATGATTGTATAGTCATCTGTGCTTTTTTTGTATGAAGGAAACGGAAATAATAAAAAATATAATTGAAATTGATTATCATTATTAATATAATGAGAATGAGAATCATTTATTGTAAGAGGGGGATGCCGAAGTGGCGAAAATTTTAATAGCTTATGCAAGTATGTCAGGAAATACAGAGAGTATTGCTGATTTAATTAAAGTTAGTTTAGATGCTTTTGATCATGAAGTAGTATTACAAGAAATGGAAGGCATGGATGCAGAAGAATTATTAGTCTACGATGGAATCATTTTAGGATCTTATACGTGGGGCGATGGTGAACTACCATTTGAAGCGGAAGATTTCCATGATGACTTAGATAATATAGATTTATCAGGGAAAAAAGTAGCGGTATTCGGATCAGGAGATACGGCGTATGAACTATTTTGTGAAGCGGTAACGATATTTGAAGAGAAACTTGTAGAACGTGGTGCAGAGCTTGTACAAGAAGGGTTGAAAATTGAATTAGCTCCAGAAGATGAAGAGGATGTTGAAAAATGCAGTAATTTTGCAATTGCATTTGCTGAGAAGTTCTAAGAATGGGAGTGTCAACGTGGAGAAGATGTTAAGTGCGACCGCTATTACAAAATTAAGAGATGGAAAACTTATGTTAGCTACTACATATAATGGCTTGTTTATTGAACAAGACGGAGAATGGAAGCCAATATTAAATGGTTTTCAAAAACGAATTAGGGATTTACATAGCGAAGATAATGTAGTGTATGGTGTAGGGGACGAAGGGATTTTTATTCGAAGTATGAATGGTGGAGGAAACTGGACGGTGCAGCGTTTTCCAACAAAAGCAACGAGTTGGAATGTGTGTAGTAATGTACAAGGAACTGTCATTGCTCATGGAGATAAAACATTGTATCATTCGAATGATTTTGGTTCGACATGGGAAACCATTCATCCATTTCTTGAGTATGGTGGCGAGGCACCATCTATTCGATCGTTATTTTTATATAAACATTACTTATTTATCGGTACGAAAATACATGCTAAATATGGTGGTGTTTGGCTCTTTAATTTGGAGACACGTAAATTAAAGAGGATTAAGATCGTGATGAATCAGATGATCTCAGCGTTGACTTTACACAATTCTTATATAGTAGCAGCAAGTGGGTCGTGCAAGGGAATTAGCGGGAATATTTCTTTTTGTAAAATAGATGAAAGTATTGAGAGTGAAAAAACATATTGGCACACATGTCAAAGTGAGCAGAAAGCAAGTAGCTATTTAGCCTTAAGTGTAGATCAACATGTGCTATATACAACGTCAACGCAAAATAAGGCGGGGATTAGTACGGTTTGTCGTGTACTTCTAGAAGAAGGACTTGTTACAGTATGTGACTCAGTTAAAGGGCATGGCTGGCGCATTGTTAACCAAAAAGAGGGCTATGTTGTAGCTGGATCGGGTGAATCAAAAGCGATGCAGTGGAAGAAAAAAATTATATAATAAAAAAACTTTGCTTTTATTATAGTGATATGATATATTATATCTAAACCATTTTACTTTTAATAATATAGAGATTTAAATGAGCTGTAACTTCCGAGGAGGATAGCAATGTTAAATCTCCTCAGGGGTTGCAGTTTTTTAATGTCTGAAGTATTATTGTAAAGTGGTTGAAAATGAATATGTACATATAGGTACATTGTAGGAGGATTTTTTTCATGCAAAACGGTAAAGTAAAATGGTTTAACTCAGAAAAAGGTTTCGGTTTCATCGAAGTTGAAGGCGGAGAAGACGTATTCGTTCATTTCTCAGCTATCCAAGGCGACGGCTTCAAAACTTTAGAAGAAGGTCAAGAAGTTACTTTCGAAGTAGAACAAGGTAACCGTGGACCTCAAGCTACAAACGTTAACAAGAAGTAATTATGGAAAAAAGAAGGGCTTGCCCTTCTTTTTTTTGCATTTTTATTGAATAACCTCCTATGTACATATAATAATGAGATTAAATTTTCGTTTTTTAGACGAAGTATTTCATGCATAAAGTGAATGAATAAATAAATACTGAAAATAGAGTATGTGTGTGAAAAGGAATTTAGAAAGAGGTAAATAAATTGGAAAACGCTACACATTTTATTGTGTTCGATATAGAGAGAAATTTCAGGCCGTATAAATCAGAAGATCCATCGGAGATAGTTGATATCGGTGCTGTAAAAATAGAAGCAAGTACAATGAAGGTAATTGGAGAATTTTCGGAGTTAGTAAAGCCGAGTGCACGACTCACTCGGCATACGACAAAATTAACGGGAATCACAAAGAAAGATTTAATTGGTGTGGAGAAATTCCCTCAAATTATAGAGAAATTTATTCAGTTTATCGGAGAAGACTCTATGTTTGTTTCATGGGGAAGAGAAGACTATCGTTTTCTATCTCATGATTGTACGCTACATGGTGTAGAATGCCCATGTATGGAAAAAGAGAGCAAATTTGATTTGCAGAAGTTTGTTTTCCAAGCGTATGAAGAACTATTTGAGCATACACCAAGTTTACAATTTGCAGTAGAACAACTCGGTTTAACTTGGGAAGGGAAGCAGCACCGAGCTTTAGCAGATGCTGAAAATACAGCGAATATACTTCTTAAAGTATATAGCGAGAGAGATATTCATAAACGGTACAAAAGACATGGTGAACTTGAACTTGTAGAGAACGGAAAACTAACAGAAAAAGCGAAAAAAAAGATGCGAAAATGGGTATTTAAAGAAATGAGAAAAAATACAGAGCGTCCTTTCGTTTGGAGTGCATTTGAAAGTAGTGACACGTGGGAAAATATAACGGAAAGATACTATATAAGCGAATCTACAATAGAACTATTGAAAAAGCATTTTCCTGCGGCGGTTAGAAAGGCGGAAAGGCAGATTAAGCATTTGGCTGAGATGGAGGAGAATGTAGAGGTTAAATGACATTCTCCGCTGCTTCTATCTACATAAATTAAATTTTACGTCATTGTGTTGAGGGATAAATAAAGTATTCATATTAAATAGGAATTAATTTTTTATGATTGGGCCGTTATAATTGCTTTGAAAATTAAGGTGTGGTGAAAATTTTAAAATATATTAATAAGAACCCATAGTAATGAAAGAGGCTAGAGTTAAATGGAAGCAATCTTTAACATTTTAACTCTCTTAGTTTTTGGGATAATATTTAATACACTATTAGCACTAATTACACTTCCTTTTATAGCAAAAAAAGAATTGGAAAACGCTTAATATATTTTTAAATCATGGTGTATGAAAGATTAAAATCGAAGAGTAAGGTAGAGTTTTATATAAGGGGAGGTGTGATAGTGATAGATTTGGATATCAAAGACGTCAACGTACAGATGGAATTAAACGGAGTCTTTTGGAATGAGGATGGGATTGCTAAAATGACCGTGACTACAAAAGAAGAGCATTCTCTTCTTCTTCGTCTAGTAGTTGACTTAGAAAGCAAAACTATTAGGGCGACGAGTGCCGAAATAGTGAATGGATTCTGCCCTCTGTGCAAACAGAAAAGGGACGAATGTAGTGAACTGAATGACTTACAAAACAAAATGGATATTTTAGAAGAAGCTTACGATTGGGTGAGAGAGCATCCAGAATATCGTTTTCTATTATCTTTTTACGAGTATAATAAATTTGAGGTAGTGAAGTGAAATGTTCATTTTACCAATATACATAGTGACTACTCTAATGGAAATACAATTGTACAACAAGAAACGAATCTACTGGATCCTGTGACAAATGTCATCTTGGATCAAAAATAAATATATTTTTTTATATAACTGTCAACTATATTCCAAATAAAAGAGCGCTTATTAACAGCGCTCAGTAAAAATAATTACATGGAAGGATTTATTCAACCCCGTTCGGATCATAAGAATACTGCTGCTTATTCTCAATCCGCTCAATCACATCTTGTAATTCATCTGGCTTCAGAAACTCAATTGGAGAGAAGCCTTTCTCAAACGTAAGTGTATCAGCTTCAATCATTAATACGTATCGGTCATTTACCTTTGCGATATGTATTTGATCCCCGAAATCAGCAAGCAGGGCCTTCACAGAGATATGATCCGCTTTTAGCTTTAATTCCACTTCAGGAGCATGCTCGACGATTTGAGCGGTAGCTTCCATTACTTCTTCGGTTGAAAATTGTTCCATAATTTCGCGTTTCGGACTGGCAGCCCATACTTCCATTGCTTGGTCGAATTGTTCGCGTTCTTCCGTACCTTCTTCAAATACATCTTCAATTTGGTCGTATACCATGTCCATTACTTGTGTTTTCATAATTTCAGGCATAGAGCGTTCGTACTCGACGAATTTTAAGAAGTCTTCAAAGTAACGGGCGTGTGATGCTTGGTGAATTTTTAATTCGCCCACTTCGACCATACCTTCTTCAGGCATGTACGGATATTGGATAGATTTCATGTTTTTTGTTGTGATGGCCATTTCAACGTTACGGATTAGTGTAGATTCATCTGAAATTGAAGCAACTTTCGGTTCGAAGTCACATTTCATAACGAAAACGAATGGATCATCAAAGTATTTGCGCAGTTTTGCTTGCGCAATTAAAAATACACCACCGCGTACAGCACTTGTGTCAAGATATGTATAAACGAGTGGTTCGCTCATATCTTTGAAGTTTTCCTTAGTTTCTGCGAAGCGAATGCGATTAAATAGGTTGTAATGAGGGTTTGAATCAAGTTCGTGCCCTTCTTCTACAATGAAGCGACCGATCTTTGTCGGAGCTTGTTCTGTTTTCGCATGACGTTCTACTTTTCGCTTTGAAATTTTTAATAATTCACCATTCAAAAATTCTTTTAAGGAGCTATCTTCATACTCTTCAGCGTCTAATGTTTGAAAATGTTTGTAGCGTTTATCAACAGCTTCACCTTTTCCTTCTACTTGTACAACATAAAAGGAAAGATAATTTATTTCGAAATCCATATTTATCACCTTGTTTCATTTCATTAACTCTTATCAGTATAGAGATGGAAAAAACTTTCGTCAATTTATATAAGGAAGGGGGGCCCCTTCCTTTATATATTTTTTATTTTCGAAATTAAAATCCGTCTTCTAATGCTGAAAATGGAATGTTTAGTCTATTTTCTATTGTACGTAAACGTTGGTTTAAGCGGTTTAATCTACGTGTATGACGCTCAACCGTGTTTTCTAATTGACGTACTCTTTGCTCAAGCTCATTTACTCGTCTTTCTAGTTGACGGTTTCCAGCACCAGGAAAAGAGATTGGAAGTTGGAATTGTCGAGTTTGATCATATGGATTAACTTGATCTGTTGGATCTATATATTGTTGGTATTGTGCTTGTAAATCATATTGAGGTTGATAAACATTTTGGTTATATGGATCGTATGGATTGTAGGGGTACATAAAAACATCCTCCATTTCTTTAAAATAGGTTAATTCACCATAATGTATGTGTAAAAGCGGAGTGTGGCACGGCAAATACCTATTTATGTTCACAGGATGTTTCTTTATAAATAAGAATATGGAGTTTTTACATTTGTATTCTGTTCGTTTTATGGTATATACTGGATAATGGGGAGAGGTTACGTAAAGGTTACAATTCTATCAAACTCAAACTTTTATGTAAATATGTATAGACATTTGGAAAAGAAAAGAGTAATTTATATAGAGTAAAAAATAACTTGTAACATTTTATAAATATATTGTAAAATGATTGTAACAAAACATACATAAAAATGAAATAATACATAAAAGTAATATTGGGAAAAAGGGGAGAGTCTATTGTTCCGTAAAGTAAAGGGTATATTAGTTGGGGTGTTATGTGTAGCTATAGTGAGTGGCTGTGGTACAAAAGTCAGTGATGTTGCATTAGTAAGTGATATTGGTGGCCACACGGTAGAGGCTAAAGCAGAAGTACAGGATTCTATTAGTTTAGTAGATGGTCGTACAGGTACGGAAGTGAAAAAGCTAGATTTATCGAGTCTAGGCTATTTTGAAGACGAAGCGAAATTTAAAAAATCGGTAACGAAGGTTGCTAGCGAGGTTGGGAAAAGCGTTGACAAAAAGATGGTTCCTTCACGCGTAGCACCTGATGGAAGTTGGCAAGAAGGAAAACCTGCTTATGAGTTAATGGAAAAAGAATTAGTAGATAAATTATTAAACGTTGGTATGTGGGATTCTTCATATCAATTACCTATTGTTGAGAAAAAGCCTACTGCAACATTAAGTGATGCGCAAGGAAGTGGCACGGTAATTGGTAGATACGAAACGAATTTAGGTGGCTCAGCAGGTGGCCGTATTGAGAATATTCGTTTGTCAGCAGCGAGCATAAATGGAGTTGTATTAGCGAAAGGAGACCGTTTCTCTTTCAATGCATTAATAGGTGATACAACGCCAGATAAAGGATACCAATTAGGAAAAGAAATTGTAGATGGTAAATTAGTAGATGGCTACGGCGGTGGTGTTTGTCAAACATCATCAACTTTATACAATGCAGCAGATCAAGCTGGTTTGAAGATGGTAGAGAGAACAACGCATTCTAAAACGGTAGGATACGTTCCACAAGGAAGAGACGCTACAATTGCATATCCATACTTAGACTTAGTGTTTGAAAACACGAATGATGCACCTGTGAAACTTTATATGGGCATTCAGGGCGGAAAGTTAGTTGCTGAAGTACATAAAATGAGATAAGAATAATTAATCTATAAAAAAGCCATTATTTCTAT
>NZ_BPLI01000045.1:0-9179 GCF_019656175.1 Bacillus sp. BML-BC051 | reverse complement strand
TATTATTATCACTTATTAAAAAATAAAAAAGGATTCTTTTCGAAAGTGGCAAATAGAATAAATGAGGTCAAAAAGATTAATGTTTTCCATAAAAAATACACGGTTATTAATTAATATTTTTTAATCAATAACGAAAAGATTAATGTTAATTTTATTGAATCATAGAAAAAATAATGGTATATTTAATATAAGAAATTGAACGAACATTTAACTAATAGGAGGAATTAACATGAGTAAAAAAGTTGACGAAAAAACATTATTAGCGTTTTTAGAACAACAGGGATTAATGGATAATTACAAAGAGTTCAAAGAAAAGAAAGAAGAAGAAGAGAATGATCCAAACATTATGACGGTAAAACAAGTAGTTAAAGAATTGAATGAACGTTTAAAAGATGGGAACTGGACTCTTCAAAAAGTAAGACGATATATAAGAGAAAGAAAGATTAAGACAATCAATCAAGGTGTTGTAAAAGAAGAAAATAATTCTCGTGTTGGTTATCGTATTCACCGCGAAGACTTTGACGATTTTGTTGCTTTTGAAAAGAAGTCAAAATGGGATTTAAAGATTGAAGTAGATAAACTATTAGATTATACCGATGAGTTAAAAGATGTAATTAATAATTTAAAAGATGAAATAAAAGTGCTAAAAGAACAAAAAGAAACAAAGTGAATGAACGAAAAATGAGACGAGAAAAATGATTATAATGAATGAGAAAAATCATAGTTTCATTTTGAAATATAAACGGAAAACAGAAGTTGTCCTTCTGTTGGTTATTAATAGTTGTTAATGTTTAACAATAGTTAACAACTATTAATAAAACCTTTGTTTATCACGTTTTAGAAAAAACAGAACAAAAGAAAATGCATACTATATTCTTCGTAAACGCTTCTTCTATATTCAAAAATGATAACGTTATCATTTTATAATGATTTAAAATGAAAAGTTATGTAACGAAAAATATAGTTAGATATTTTAAATGTATAAATGAATAATTTAATCCATTAAAATAAAATAACCAATTATTATTTTAATTAATTTAATTTAATCAATTATACATAATGATTTAAAAAGTATAATTATTAGTGATAAGAATGCGGGTTCAAGGTCGTTTTTTGGACGAAATACTGAAACTCTTATTTATGTTACTTTTTTCTGTACAAATATTCCATTTTTTAGTAGAAAAGGGACGTTTACACATGAATAGGAGGTATACAGATATGAAATATTCCATTGTTTTAGATTTAAAGGCAAAACGGGCATGTTTACCCCTTCCTGCTGGAGAAGATTTGGCATTTGCAAAGAAAATGGCTGCAATCATGAGGAGTAATCCAGAATTGAATGTTTTAGGAATCATAGATCAAGACGACAACATTGTAGAAGGATACGACAACTTTATAAATTATCTTAATTCCTTTAAATAGAAAAAAACGTCGTGACAAGCCAAACAGAGTTTGTTGCTAGTCCCACCATTTTGTTTCTATTAAAGGAAGTGTTCTGTAATTACACAATAATAGAAAAGGAAATATTAAATCTTTGATGAAAGATATAAAAGAAAGATATAATAGAAGTACAGATTGTATCTTTTTTTTGAAACGATATATTTACAAATTGCAACGAATTACAATTCTACGCCAAATGTATATTATGATGGCTTGAAAAAAAATTAAGAATGCTGATTTAACAACATCTTTGTAAAAAGCATGAAAAGGACTTGTTATTTACAAATTGCGTAGAATTTTTTTTTTTGAAAGGGAGTGTTGGAAATGAGTAAAAAAATGACGAAATACCAAACAATTGAATTGGAATCCATTGAACAAAAAGAAGGGGAAGAATCCTATATTGTAAATCTTGCTGTTGATACAGGAAAGAAAAAGAAGGAAATGGAACAAGTGAAATTTAAGCCGCTTCCAAGGGGAAAGGCATTAGAAGTTAAAACAAGCACACAAACAAGCTTGTTGCATTCTAAATTTTTGATTGGATATGCCATGTTGTTTTTAATAGAAGAAAAGAAGTTGAACAAATTTCATTTCATATGCCATGAGATCCAAATGGAATATAAAAAGAAAGAACAGGTTTCTATTTTAATAGAAGATGCATGGTATGAAAATGATAGTTTCTATAAATACATAGAAGAAGAGAAGAAGATCAAAAAATATATCAAACAGGAAATGATGGGAAAAAGTACAGAAACACAAAAAACATATACACATTCATTAAAAACATTTTTCAAACACTTATTCTTCTTTGAGAGAGATACATTTCCAACTTACAATGAGGAACATGTGAATCGATTCATTGCATATTTAGAAGATAGAAAGTTGTCTGCTACATATATTAACAAGATTTTTACTGCTGTAAATATGTATGCAAAGTACCAGGAAAACATTTTAAATACATACAAAATTCGTTTACCAAAAGTTCCAAACTTGTTGGAAATGTCACCAAAATCACTTCAAAATCAATTGTTAGAAGAAATCAATGCTGATTTACAAGATACGTTTTTAAAATCACAAATCCCACATATGTGGCAATTCCTGCCTAACCTGGGTAAACAGAGAGATCATTATCGTAACTGGATTCTATTCCGTTTGATGTTGTCATGTGGATTGAGGATTGGAGAAGCAACGAACATACAAATCGACGATCTTCACCTGGATGGTTCTCGCACAGAAAGTCGATATGTTGTGATTAGAAAAACAAAAACACAATCGGAACGGAAAATTCCTTTGGATCGTGAAATTACTTCATTATTAAAAGAATACATTGCATTCAGGGAAAGTAATGACCTCGAAATCGAATTGCAAAAAGAATTGTTCAATCGATACAACGGTCGATCCACAATTAATATTTACGATGGAATGACAAAAAAAGAGATTTCTATTTATGAAAAAATGTATGAAGAATTGAAAATGGCTCAAAAAGAAGGAGATGAAGAGGAAGTAAAATTCCTTTCTGTTCGACTCCATATGATGGCGGTGGACGCTGCAACGACGGTTGTAAGAGAAAGATTTGTGTTTAATCCATATTTATTTGTATCAAACAGATACAAAAGAGTTGCAAACAGAACAATGATGAATCACTTCCAAAAAGCAGGTATCACAAGCCACCAGCTCCGCCATACGGCGATTAAAAATTTAGTAGATAATAATGTTTCTATTAATAAAATACAAAAGTTTTCGGGCCACAAATCCGCTGATATGGTGCTGCGATATTCGCAACCAACATTTGAAGAAATCGCATCAGAAGTGGAAAAGCACAAAAAATTTTAGAAGGAAAAGAAGTTTACTAATTTCCTCGAAAAATAATTCTACGCTAAATGTATATTATCGGCGCCCCAATATTTTTTGAAAAAGAGGATAACAACGGGAAAAACACAATTATTCAAAATGAGGGGCAATGCCTTGAAAAAATGTAAAAAGGAGGTATATACATGGTAACGATTCGTTTGATGGGTTTGGAAAAAGATATAAAAAAAGCAATTAAGAAGTTAGAGAAAACATTTGAAATTATTTCGGTTTCAGAACCATATCCAAACCGAAATAGCAAAGAAGTGCGTGTGTATGTAAAAATACAAAATTAATTAAATGGAGCCTTGTTTTTATTTTTGAATCAGGGTATATTACATACAACAGGTTATAACGCTTGATATTACACAAGTTATAAAGTTAAAGGGGAGAAGAAAAATGAAAGTTTTATTAAAAAGAATGGATTGTGAAGCTGAATTGGTGGAAGTTGCACAAGGGGAATTTAAGCAATTTTGTAGACAACAATTTTTTGAAGATCCATCTTCCGATGGCCGCTTGTGGATTCATATCGGAGATGTGTTCGATCGACAACAATATGTAATGTATGTTGGTTGTGATATGCAAGGTAATTTTGGGGATGAACATTTTATTTTGCATCGACCACGCGAGATTATTGAATCCATGCAAAAACAAATGATTTATGGAAATGTTATTTTTGCAAAGGTTTCAACAGAAGAAACGTTTGATTATGAATACATTGACATGAATGAAGAAGAAGCAAAGGCAATTTCAGATGCTTTTGTTGGTGCAATTCCATTTGGAATTGGTAGAATCGAACTTTTAGAATTTGATAAAGTGTTTGAAAACCTAGAGAAAATATATCGATTACATAGATAAAAAGGGGATAAAGGATGAAAACGGCATTTGTTTACTTATTAAAAGGTATAGAGAACGACATAGAAGAACAACGAGAAAAAATAGGGACATATGCAAAAGAAAACGATATTGAAATTATAAAAGAATTTGTAGAAACAGATATGTTGGCAGCGCTGAAACATACAGAACTACAAACGATGATTCAAGACTTAGTAGAAAAGAATGATATTGATTATGTGTTAGTGCATCAATTCGATGTACTAACACATAATATGGCACGATTGGGCTGGGTAATTACACAATTAGAGGAAACTTTGAATGTGCAAACTAAAATCCATTCTATAACAGAAAAAAATGAAGAGGATAATTATCGGTTGTTTCAATCGATGATACATAAAATCGGGGCAAAAGAAGAACAAATTCGCCATACAAGTCGTTTACAAGAAGGAAAGAAAGAGAAAAAACAAAAGGGTGGATTTAATGGTGGAACACCGCCGATGGGATATTCGACTCAAGAGGGTTCTGGCGCACTTTTCATCAAGTACGATGAAGTACCGACCGTTGAACATGCTTTTGAATGGAGAAATCAAGGATTAACAATGCAAGGAGTTGCTGACAAATTAAATGAATACGGCTTTAGAACACGCCAGGATCGCGAATTTAAAGCGATGACTGTACAACGCATGTTAAAGAACGAAAGCTTATACAAAGGCGAAGGAGAAGCGCCAGAATTACTTAAAAAACAGGGGGAATATAAGATGAAACAATTAAAAGATTTATATAAAGGTATTAAGTTTTATCAAAACGATGATGAAGAAGGCACTTATTATGGTGTACAAGAAGACAAAATTAAGCAAGAAATGAATGTTACAGGTGCAATTTTAATCAAGGAAGAGGATGTATACATACCATGCAATTGGAGTACGAATAACGAAGAATTTTCCATGGATAAAGACGATTTTAATGAGTATGCCTATGCGATTTTCCCACATGATGTTTCTGATATATATGATGTATTAGAAGAAAAATATGAAGAGGTTCTATTGTCACATGATATAGAAGATAAATGGGATTTTGAAAATGCGGAACAGTTACCAGCAACCATTCATGAAGAATTGTTACATTTGATAAAAGAAAAAGATTATAAAGATAATATGGATTGCCTAGAAGATACATACAGCTATTTCGATGGTTCTAATTTCGAAAAAGTTATGTTGAATGAGAACAATGGATATTATCCTTGTGAATTAGATCACGTTGTGAAAAAAGGATATAGAATCGATGGAAATACATCACATTCCATTTTCTATATAACTGATAAAGGTACTGTTATTGAAGATTATAATTCTTATTTTCAGGGTGATAAGTCAAAGTATTTTCATGTACTACGAATTGTAGAAAAGGATAATTGGGGAAATGTTGTAAAAAAAGGGTATGAGATAGAAATGTAATAGAAAAAAGTTAGGGTTTTGGGATTACTACAATTTCAAAGCCTTTTTTTATAAAAAGAGGGGGAAATAATATGTTTTTAGAGTTAGAACATTACAAAAAACGTACTTATCACAACGAGAAAGTTGTGAAATGGTTTGTAGAAAGCAAGTTCAATTGTGAATTATTACAAACAGTCCACAATCTTCATGATGTGATCTGTGATAGCTGCACGATAACAGGAAATATAGAATACATCGCTTACGATGAACGAATGTATGGTGTAGATGTATCGGTAAAGGTTCCTGGTTTAACATATTCGGAAGAAGAAGAATTAGAGGATATGGGAATCATACGAATTCGTGCATGTTCACATTGTAAACAATGGGGTTTAGAGGGACTTTTCAATTAAAACAGGGGGTATATGTTATGAATAAATTAACAGAGTTATATAAAGATATAGTTTTATACCGCAAACCAGGGTTAGAAGAGGAAGAAGGGGAAAAAACGGTTTTTGGTAGAAGAAACACAATTATAGAAAATGAAATGGAAATTATAGATGGGGTATCGCCAGCATTTCGGAAAAAAACCACGCTAAGCAAAAAATAAGCTGTCCAGATGGACAGCTTATTTACATAATTATCGTTCGCGGAAGGATACTGAACAAAACCTAGAGCTTACAATTAAAAGGCTATAGGTTTACAATAATTAACAGATTATTAACAAACTAATGTTCGACGCGGTGTTTGACGCGCCATAATTAAAATGCTAAAATAGTTATTGTGATACTAAGAAATCCGATAACTTCTTTATATTTGCCTTTTGGAGTTTGTCTTTGAGGTACTGATCACCAATAGTATCTAAAATGGTTTTATAATCATTTTCAAATGATGCCATACTTAATTGAACTCCTATTTCTTCCCAAGATTGATAGGCAAGCGTTTGGAATGCTGAATTAGCATTTATAAGAATTTCATGAATTTCTTCACTATATTCATTTATCTTTGTAACAAATTTCGGGAAATGTACATCATTATAAATATATTTTTCCCCAGATGAAAAGAAGTCTCTGAAATCGGTAGCATAATAATAGTAAGTTCCAATTAAGTATTCAGCACTTCTTAAATACTTATTACGGTCCTTTCCTTTACCATCTTTAATATGGTCTTGTGGGAACAATATTAGCACTTCTGCAAGTGTTCTACCTTGTTCTTCTTTGTTCAAACTTTTTATCAGTATTGGGCTTAAAGAATCTTCTGACTGAGGAACGAACCATTTAACACCTTTTGTATTATTCCGTAAATATTCTTGGAGAAAAGATATTTTTTGTCCTTCTGTCATATTACGAAGAGAATTATATTCATTGGCATTCTTGAATACACTTTCTGTAGTATCCATGCTTATCTTAAATCTAGGACTATGAGTTACCATAATGTTTGAGGTTGTTTGCCAATATGGTCTATATTTTATTTTAATTTTGGGCTCGGGTTTTTTGTTAGTTCCAAAGAAAACATAAATTTCTTTATATTCTTCGTCACTAATACTTTCAAAAACAGAATTTCCATTCGTATCCCATGAACCATTATTTCTGCTTTTGAGTTCTAAACCGTATCGTTCGCCGTTTAGAATTAAATCCATATCTGGAAAGTGATGACCTAGATGAACTTTCTTTTCTAAAACATCAGAATCAGAAATCTCTTGTTTAACTTTATCTACAATTTTTGGAACTAATTTTTCAAACCCATTGTTATTACCTTGACTTACGAGATATTCAGAAGAAACTTCTTCAATAGCTTCTATTTCGTTCTTCATCATTTCTAAAATTTGTTCAATATTCATATTAACCACCGTTCTAAAAATGAAAGGAATTTTATTATGTCAAAAACATACTATTACGATAATTGTAACACGATAAACGCTTTTAATGTTGAAGTTTCCAATAATTCAACTCCTTTAAATGTTGTTAGTTTATTTTCTGGTGCTGGAGGTATGGATTTAGGTTTTGTTGGTAATTTTGATTACTTAGGAGAACATTATCAAAAAAATCCGTTTAATATTGTTTTTGCTAACGACATTTTTAAGCAAGCTGCCGATGTCTATGAAGATAATTTTCATCATAAGGTTGAAAGAAGAAGTGTGGTAGATTTAGACATGGAAAAAGATATGCCTAAAATTGATGTTGATATTGTACTCGGAGGATTTCCATGTCAAACATTTAGTTATGCTGGAAAACGTGGAGGATTGAGCGATCCAAGAGGACAACTTTATTTACAAATGATTAGGGTAATCAATCATTATCAACCTAAAATGTTCATTGCTGAAAATGTCGATGGTATTAGAAATTCAAGAAAGAATGATGCTGGGAAAGATATTGACAGCTCTGCTCTCGACACAATTCTTAATGATTTTGATAATGCTGGTTATAATGTTCAATATCATGTACTTACTGCTGCAGACTATGGAGTTCCGCAAATGCGTAGACGAGTTATTATTATGGGAATCCGTAAAGACTTAGGAGACATTTCTGATGAATATTATCCAGAAAAGCTGTACGACGAAACGGGAGAATTAACTGGTCAAAAGTGGCGTTCTTCTAAAGATGGTATTGATGATATTTGGGATAAAGTAAATGACCCGACAATTCCAAACCATACTTCTCGTGATATTTCCAAAGCTAAGTTTTACCCTGGGAAGAAAATGCAAGGTAACAACAAGATTTCTGGGGATAGACCAGCTCCAACAATAAGAGCCGAACACCACGGGAATATTGAAGCACATTATAGAACAACCCTTGAAGATAAGGAAGATATGGCTGGTTGGCGTAGATTATCAGTAAGAGAATGCGCTAGACTTCAATCGTTCCCCGATAGTTATATTTTTACTACAAGTGCAAGTAGTGCATACAAAGCTATCGGAAATGCCGTTCCTCCAGTTATGGCATGGCATATTGCCCGCGCAGTATATCATACACTTGCAAATTTAGATTTAGTGAACTCTAAAGACAAAGAATTTATTACTATCAAATAAATGACGCTAGAAATAATTTGGATTGTTTGCAAATTGTTTACAGATACACTAAAAAAAAGCTTAGAACCCTTATGAACCAAGGATTCTAAGCTTTTTTTATTATTCCCACTTCCAGTAGTAATTGGTACAGCAAGCCAATAGGTCCCAATTATTTCTTGTGTACTTTTCAATATCACAGACCATGCTACGATATGATCGAGTTCTTTATAATGCTGTAACATTTTTTTCGTTTCTTCAGGATTTTTAGGCACTGTATTTCCTGCCCATTTATGCATTTCAGGGTCTTTCATTACTTTATACCATTGCTTATAATCCTTTTCAGTATCTATGAGACGTAGTATTATATCTTTCCCTTCTAATCTTGATTTATTAATCACGAATAAATTCGTGTCCTGATTAGAGAATTCCTGTTGTATACCATATACATTTCTATCATGGTGCGGTTTTCGGGTTCTCGTTTGTTACTGGATTAGCAAAAAAACTGTATAAAATCTTGCATACTCCCAGCGTGGTTTTTTTCCGAAATGCTGGCGATACCCCATGCCCATCAACTTAAGAACGAAAACAAAATGAACTTTCGTTCAAACAAACTAAAAAACACG
>NZ_BPLI01000044.1:0-132969 GCF_019656175.1 Bacillus sp. BML-BC051 | reverse complement strand
CCTGTCCTTTTTACTTTATTGATTACATTGAAATATCTTTTTGATCTGTCTTATGATATTTTAATAGGCTAAAAGATAAACAAGCGGAACATAAAATAAGAAAAGCAGCGATGATATAAATCGTACGAACACCAAACAAATCGGTAATAATTCCAACGCTAAGCATAGAAAGACCAGAAGCTGTCGAGAGGAGTGCACCATGAGCTGTATACATTTTTGATAGTAAAGTGGGGGCGACACTTAATTGTAGCACTGTCGTTTGAGAAATATCTCTAATTTGATAACAAGGACCCATTAGAACGCATAGAAAAAGCGCAATAAACCCGCTACTTGTCATACCATATAAAAATGTAAGAATACTGAACATAAGAGAGCCTATCGCCATGGAGCGTATTAAATTGTTTTGAATGTATGTACTCATTTTCCACGCTAATATCCCGCCAATTAACGTCCCAACATAATAACTTGTATTAATATATCCCCACCATTCTTCGCCTTTATGAAGGACAGTCGTTACATAAGCCATCGTAATAGCACCGATCCATATCGTCCCTGCGAAAGTTTCAATTAAGTCCATACATGTAACGGTACGGAGAGAAGGATTCCGAAATAAGAGTTTCCAACCTTCCAATAAAGCAGCGCCTTTTGAAGAAGAAGACTCTATTACTCGTTCAGTATGTATGGAACGTAATGAAGCGTGTAGTGCAACACATCCAAAGATCATCAATATGTTATTCATCATAAGTGTAGAAGTGGCGCCGATTTGAAGAACAATAACACTTGTAAATGAATAAGCAGCGGCTTGCGCAATTTGTGTGGAAAAGGAAAAAATACTATTTACTTTTACTAATTTTTCTTTTCGTGTAAGGCGAGGTAGGATACTGTATAATAATGGTGCGCTCCAGCCGCTACATAATGAAATGAAAAAAATGAAAATGAATAGTGCTACAATGTTTGTGGACAAGGCTGGGAATAATATCATTAATAAAAATAATAGAGCAGTTTTTGTCCATTGTAGTGTAAAAAGTAATGAATAAGATGGAAAACGATTCATTATAAGTGGTGCAGATGTATTTGCTATAAGATTAGTTATGACTTGGAGTAATGGAAACAGAGCAGTTAATGTTGCTGATTTCGTTGTGATATACATATGGGTTGTAATAATCATAATGTATACGATGTCAGCGAGAGTAATGCATATTTTTGATCCTAAATAGTAAGTTAATGAACGACTATGCAATAAGCACACCACCTTCTTAAAAAAATATTTCCCTAGCTAGAATAATTATAAATTGAAAATTAAATTTTCGAAAGAATTTCATTTTTTGTCGTTTTTTGAAAGGGATTTTCATGTATAATGAAGAATATATTAATATAGCATTTTAAAAATGCTCATTATAACAGTGAATATGTACAATAGCTTGTAGTAAGCGCCCATGTATAATAAAGGGCGGATAAACCATTCTTTTCTTCATATACATATAGAAAATGAGAAAGAAAGTGAGGGTTGCATATGGCTGCTTGGGTAATATGGTTTATAATAGCTGGTATTTTATTTATTGCAGAAATGTTGTCGATTACGTTTTACATGCTTTGGCTTGGAATTGGAGCAGTTGTCGGAGGTCTTATTGCTTTGTTTGCTCCTGAAGCACTACTGTTACAAGTTGTTGCTGGTGCGATTGTGAGTTTAACATTGACTTTCTTTACAAAAAGAATTTCAAAAAACTTTCGAGAAGCAAAAGGTTTTACTGATACAGTAGATATGCTAGTTGGTAAAAAAGGAATTGTTATGCAAGCGATTACAAAAGAAGCGAATGGTATTGTGAAGGTGGATGGAGATACTTGGACAGCTATCGCAGATGATCCAATTGATGCTGGAGAAAAAGTTATTGTTATAAAGAGGAATAGTACTATATTACAAGTGAAAAAGGAGAGTGAATAAATATGGCAGTAGCATTGACATTAACGATTATTTTCGCACTAATTGTTGTTACATTTATCGCATTAACAATTAAAATTATTCCACAGCAAAAAGTTGGAGTTGTTGAGAGATTTGGTAAGTTTCAGCGTATTATGCAGCCTGGATTAAATTTATTAATACCAATTGTAGATCGCGTTCGTGTATATCATGACTTACGTATTCAACAAACGAATGTACCACCGCAGAAGGTAATTACGAAAGATAATGTACAAGTAGAAATTGATACAATTATTTTCTATCAAATTGTGGAGCCAGAACTTGCGACATATGGTATTTCGAACTATGAATATGGTGTTCGTAACATTACTTCTGCAACGATGCGCCAAATTATCGGTAAAATGGAACTGGATGAAACGTTATCTGGTCGCGAAAAAATTTCAACAGAAATTCGCTTAGCACTTGATGAAGCAACAGAAAAATGGGGCGTCCGTATTGAACGTGTTGAAGTTGTTGATATTAATCCGCCGAAAGATGTGCAAGCATCAATGGATTATGCGGACAAGTATTGGGGAAATGAGAAAATTGATAGATTAATTGCCTAAATTTGTTGATATGAGAAGGATTTTGTAATTTCCTAAAGAATAATAGAATTAGTGATATGATAAGTAACCCTATGGAAGAGGAGTTGCTTTTTTTCGTTTTATGGGGGAGGAAGAAAATGATATATAAAGTTCAAGAAGATAATATACCTTCTATTAATGGAGAAGGGGGATATGAAAGAGTCATTACTATAGTGGTGGAAAATAAAGAAACAGGAAGAAAATATCCTAGTCCTGTAACAGATTTTATTAAAACCATGTATGAGTATAGAGGGAAGTCTTTTAACTATCAAAAGGATGTAGCAACTACCATATGTATGTTTTTAAATTTTATAGGAGATAAAGTAAAAGAAAAGGATAAAACATTTCTTTCTTTAAGCGGCCAGGGATTATATGGATTAAAATACATCCATGGAAGTAGATTTATAACAAGTCTTTCTGTAGAGAGGAAAAACAGAAGAGAGACAGTGGAGAAGAGAGAACTTATTTTAACTTCTTTTTATGAATATTTGATAAAGCATAGCATAATTGAACCTGAATTTGAATTAGAGCGAAAACTCATAAAAGGTTCAAATAAGCAAACATTAGAATCGCCTTTCCGCCATCCTGCATTTAGTACTGTATATCCGTCAAAAAATAAAAAACCAAGCAATACTTTAACACATTTAAATGATAGGTTGATAAATGAGTTCTTGCAATTAGCTAAAGTAATGTATCCATCTATGGTACTAGGTATCTATATGCAAATGTTTGGAGGGTTAAGAAGGGGAGAAGTAGTTAATCTAACCATTGATGCTGTACATCGAGAAAGTAAATCGGTGACATTGGATGTGTTTGATAGACAAGAATTGTTATTTGGGAATGTAAATACTGCACATTCACAGGTAAAGAAAGGGCGTAAACAACCACTATTTTATAACCCTTTATTTGAATTACTATTTGAAGATCACATGAAACATTTGTTAAAGGTAAAGAATAGGCATGAAAAGGCACTCTTTATTAATAAAAAGGGGGAGCCAATGACAGGCGAAGTGTATTCGAAATGGTTTAATGACATTAAAAAAAATTTCATAGCATTGCTTAAACAAAATCCTAGTCGATATGACGATTATCTACTACTTAACGAATCAAGTTGGTCTACACATATAGGTAGAGGAGTGTTCACTAATTTATTATTCACAAAAACAAATTTGTCGCCAGCTCAAGTAGCTGCGGCCCGTGGTGATAGCACATTGGATGCAGTAATGTCATATGTAGATCAATTAACAATTAAAGAACAATTATCAGACGCAATTAATAATTTACCTCTAGTTGAAATCTATGTAGAGGATTGAAAAGGAGCGGAGTAATGGGGAGAGTTTACATCGAACTAAAAGAATTGTTAACGAATCCAAAATATGAACATATTCAAAGTAAAAAGTCTAGAAAGCAACTTCAACGCTTAATTGTAAAAGACTTAGTGAAACATAAAGATAGTAAAATAGAATTAAGTAGTTTAGAAGCATTTATAGAAGAAGAAGAGGACATTATTCAAAATCATTATAACCTTAAAGAAGCAACAAAGTTGCTAGGGATAAGAAGTGCGAAGGGAGATAAAATAGACGAAATTTTTAGTAACTTAGGATTGCCGATTAAAATTATTAATTATGCTATTCCTCCTTTTATGAATCTTAGAAAATTTATAAAAAAAGAAGTTCTTCATCATTTCTTAAAACAGCATACAGCAAGATCGAGATTAATGGAACTGTTCCCTAATGTAACTTCTAGTGAATTAAATCATATTGAGAAAAAATACGATATTCATCCAATCAAAGTTAATATAAAACTCTTTTTTTATCAAAATGTAGATTTTAATCAAATTAGAGAAGAATTGATTAGAAAACAAAAAGAAAAGGAATTATCAATTTCAAAACATTTTATAACAAAAAAAGAGGCGTTATCCTTATTGAATATGACAGAAACACAGTTTAGAAACATGTTGTTAGAAAATCCAGTACATTCGGTAAATCCAACTAGTCAAGGCGTTTCTTATCCAAAAGAAGAAATACAACAACATGTTCAAAAACGAGAGGAATTTTGGGACAACCATTATACTTACCCAGAAGCCTTGGAGTATCTTGGTTCAAGAAATGCTTTAGACTATCCTTGTTCATTAGAACGTCATAAAATTCCAACATATGCCCGTTATAAGGGATTATCAACTATTGAACATTCATTCTTAAAACAAGACATTGAGAATCGAAAAGAACAGCGTCAATTAGAACAACAGGTAGACAATACTTGGTTAGAGAGTCCATTTGCAACCTTTAAGTATAAACTAGAACTGTTAGGAGTTTCTTTTCATAAGGAGACAACATATACAAAAGAAAAATGGCTTACTCATGTTTCTGAAATACTTCATACTTCTCATGCGGCCGAATATACAATGAATCGGAAAATTAAGGAATTCGTAAAAGTAACGCAACTTATTATTGAACTTCTAAAGGAGAATGAAGTAAAAGAAATTTATGCTCTTACTTCTAATGATATTAATTTATTTATGAATCGTAGTATGGATGATTCGACTCCAAGAAGAACTATTTTGTGTAAGTTTTTGGAAAAGGTGAATTATGATTTAGTTGGAGATGAGAATACGAAAAAAGTGTTCAATATAAGTAAAATCAACATACCAAAACAAAAGAAAAAAGATCCCTTGAGTGAAGGGGACCGAGAAATATACAAATACGAGACATATAAGGAATTAAAGAAACATGTAAATAAAATTAAATTTCATGTACAAGAAAGTGTTCGTAAGTTGGTTGAAGAAAATGATATTACATATGCTTCGACATGGTTGTATGTAATTATTCATTTAAATAACGCGTGGAGGCATGGAGATGTAACATCCTTTAAGCGAATAGATTTGACGAATGTACATATTCCCAGCATTCAGGACATGATTAATTATGAAGTTGATTTCCAAACGGCCCGTTTAATTGTAAATCGAGTGCGACAACATGAACTACTTATTTCTAAGACGCAAGTGAAAGGATATTTTATTTGTTCTGACGATTTAGCAGAAGCATTTGCTACAGTAGTTTTACTATTAGAATCTTATTATCAAGAACAAGGATCGGATTATCCATTTTTAATAAACTTTAACACGAAAAATAATGTGTTTACTGATCGACATCATAAAGCGTTCTTTTCGAATTTTAAATATAAAGCTAATTTCTCTTTTTCATCAAGAAAAATGAATGAAACACTAATGACAATTATTTATATTCTTCTTGCACAACAAGAGAGAGGCGAAAAATCTGCAACATTGGTGAAGTTAATGAGAAGACATAAGGATATAGAGTCTATTAAACATTATGTTCATATTCCAAAGGAAGAATTTCATCTTTTAACTAAACAACTGTTTCAAAGAGGAGAGTTCGGATTTATTCCTGATCTTTTTCTTGAGAAGGTATTAGGAAAATCATCAGATAGAGAAAAAAGAACTAACGAAATTATGGAATTAACCCAAAAATTTGGTGACATATTTAAGCTTGAAGCAACTGCAGGGTTTATGAATAAGTTTGATGAGAAGCAACGATCGGTAGCGGATTATATTAGAGGGAAAACATTAGAAGAAGCAAGAAGAGAATTACATTTATTGTATACAGAACAACTATCAAGTCGAAATGAGAATATACACTGTTTATTTGGAGAGTCTGGTTGTAGAAATATGCATCTAGAAAGCTGTTTTCATTGCCCTTATGCTATCCCAACCTTTTATGCATTAAGTTCACTTGGTGAAAGTATTGTTGCAAGATTGAAAGATTTTATGAATGAAACGAATAAAGGAATGAAATTAAAAAAATCAAATCTTATTCATTTGGAATTAAAGATATTATCAGCAGCGATAAAAGAATTCGGAAAGGAAATAGTTTATGATTTTATAAAATCAGATGCAAAAGAATTTCGTGCACTTGTCAATCAAGTACCTTATCCACAAGAAATTGACTCTCGTTTTATGATTTCATCAAGTGAAAGGAAGTGAAAAATATGCAGGATGCGGAGTTTGATTTTTTTGATTATGAGATAGACTTTGATAGCTTCTCAGATGAACGTTTTGATTTGAAGGAAAGTACAGAAGAAGCAAAAACTATTTATGAAAGTTTAGTTGAAGAAGGTATTGTTTTGCAGGGAGATTTTGAGGGATTGATTTGGATTTGGTTGATGGAAGAAAGAGCGGAAAGAGCTCATTTTAACTTTGAAAGATTACAGAATATAATCAAATTTCAAAGTCATATTTCAGAGGATTTTGTACTTATCACTAAGTGTTGGATTGTTAGCTTGAGTCAACAATTTTCAATTAAACACATTCGTAGTATATATACAAATCTTTTGGGATTTTTAAAAATCACAAATTGCTTTAAAGCTTCAACTGATGAAGTAGAAGAAAAAATCCGTGATTTAGCTGAAGGTTCTAAGTCTAAGAGGGACAAAGTGACAAGTTGGTTGTATTTTCTTGATTTTTGTGAAATAGAACAATTACAGAACTATAAAGACCTATTTATTTCTTTAAAAAACAGTCTTTCCCCTAAAACAGGAGTAAGAGAGCTACCTAAAGCAATAGACGTTTTTACGTTGGCTAATTGTGTAGAGAAATATTTTAAAGAGGATTTGTCAAAAGAAGACCTTTTATTTTTTCTGCCAGTAAAATTATGGTGGAAAATAACAAACATTATACCTATGCGTCCTATAGAATTCTGCAATATAAAACGGGATTGTATTAATCGTGATGGGGATCGCTTTTTTTTACGGCTACCTCGCAGAAAAAGAAATCCTAATTTCGAAAAAAAGAGGTTAGGTGTATCTGATATTTTAGAAATAAATAAAGAAATGTATGAATTAATTCACGATTACATTCAATTGACAGAGGGTTTTGGGAAAACAAAAACACTTATCTCTTATCCTTCTATTGTATTCGCTTCTAAAAAATTCAAATTACCAGGCCGAGAAAAGAAATTATACAATGAAATTTTTAATACAGGAGCCTTATTCACATTGTTAGGAAGATTTTATGAAGATGTAGTGTTTAAAAAATATAAATTATCAGTAGAAAGAAAAATAAATTTAAACGATACTCGGCATATTACGTTTACGTCATTGCTTCTTCAAGGAATATCGCCAATTGAAATTGCACGATTAGGTGGACATACAACATTAGAAGCGCAATACCATTATCAACAAAACGTTGGGTTTTATGTGAATACAGAAATTTATAAACTGGCGAAAGACGGTATAAAAGGATTAGATTTTGAAGATATAGTAATAAGAGAAAAGATAAGCAATATGCCTGTTTCTCCCCCAGTTCCTTTAAATGAATGTGTTGAAATGAATTTAGGTTATTGCACAGATTTATCAATGCCTTGTGAACATTCTACACACTGTGTATTTTGCTCCAAATGGTGGGTGGAACCAAATCGAGAAAATATTGAAAAACAAAAAGAAATAATACGTCAAGAAACTATTAAACCTTCTATAGAAAAAATTAAAGAAAAGGCAACATTTATTTCTCAAATGCATCGAGAACTTAAATTAGAGGGCTTTGGTAAGGAAGTTGATACAAGACCACATACAGAAAGAAAAATAAATGAACAAGCAAATGAATTAAATGCTTTAATACAGCAGTTATTTATAGCAATAAAGTCAAATGAAGACTTATTAGAGGTAAGTAATTTAATTGAGAAAGAGGAAGAAAAATGGCTAGAAAATCAATAGTATTCGATGAACAAGAGTTACATGAAATTATTCAATTACGATTAAAGGAATTGAATGGTAACCATTTAAAGCTAACATATAACAGTGTGTTTCAATTAAACAAACAATTGGTAAAAGAGAAAAAATTACGGGCTAATGGTGTCCCGTTTAAAGCGTACTCTCAGGATTTTTGGTCGAAGGAATATCGAGGTTCGCCATATAAAGGGAAAGAGCTAATCGACGAAATGAAAAATAAAACATTAATTGAAGTGGCTGATGGTAGTTTTGGAAAGGATTTTGTTGATATCGCAAAATTAGTAGATGATTATCATACTAACCCGCAACAATTAGCTAAACAAATTATGCGTATAATGGAGAAAGATAGAAAATCGATCAAAGAATTAAACAAAGAAAATGTAGAACTTTCAAAAGAAAAACATAAACTTCAAGAGGAAATCGAACAACTCCAAAAGGGGATCATAACACTTTTTCATCATAGCAAATCGCATAAAAACTCTCTTGTCAATGTTATGAACATGGGGAAAACGGCTGATCCTGTTGTGAAGGATGTATTAATGTCTATGTTTGCTGGTGATATGACTCTTCTTTATGATTTTAATGATAATGAAAAAAAAGAAGAAATGAAAGTAGTCCCTTTAAAAGAAAGTGGTACTATTGCAGACGATTATGGTTTTTAAAAAGGAAGAGGGTATTAGCGAAATACCAAATGACAAAAGAGCCTGGAAGTTTCCAAGCTCTTTTTATTTGTGTAATGTTGATAAGTCCTATTAGCAAAATAAAATTATAATCTAATTATACATTTAATCTTGCATTCCATCTGTAATCCATTTATCAAAATTTGATTGAACTACTGTGCCATGATAGTACGTTCCATAAGAAGTGTCGTATTTTCTTGTCCACCATTTCTCTACATCGTCATCAGGTTGTAATCCTTTTTGAACATCTATGTAATTTGAATAGAACAAACTAGACATTACAATTGGCTCAATACCATTTTTATTGCCTAAATCAGATAATTTAGCTGCTTTAGCTACAGATTCACCAATCCAAACTAAGTTGTTAATTCCAGAGGATTTTCGGCCCGCTTTAACAGCTAGTGTTTCATTTGTTGCTAAACCAATTCCAGCTTTTATGGTAGGAAGATTTCTTTCCGCTAACAGTTTATTCAGCATTCTCATATAAGTATTTATATGGAAAGCTCGATTTGCAACGTCGTAAATATCTCCTGTAAATTGAGTTGAATATACAGCAAAAACACAGTCTCCGCGTATTCCAATTTCTTTTAAATCATTATCAGTATCTTTTCTCAAAATTTCTATTATTTCAGAAGTAAATCCTCTAATTAATTTTGCTATATCTATATCGTTCTTTCCTGAAAATAAAGTTGTCGAGTCTCTTAAGTCTACAAAAATAGCACTGGCCCATGCTTTATAACCGTTAGTATAAGTGAAATCCTTATCTTGTGGGAATTTACCTACTACATTTACTTTGTCGGTGTTATCAAGAATTTCTTCTACTTTTTTCTTACGTTCCTTATAATCATAATTTGTAAATTTCATTACTTAAACCCCCCTAACATTACTAAAATCATTCCAATTACATATAAAATTAGTACACCTGCAATTCCTAGAGCAGCACATTTAATTCCTTTACTGTAATAAGAATACTTAATTGTACAAATTTTTGCGTTTACATAGATTTGTGAAAGAATATCTGCTATTTCATCATCGTCTTCAGAGTTATTCATTTTATCTTTAAATTCTCGGAAGTTATTTTTAGCTATACTTTCGAAAAAATAAAGTGAATCATTATAAATGCCTTCATATGCTAGTGTATCTTTGCTTAACCGAGGAACGAGTACTCTAACTAAGCAATAAACTCCATATATAAAAATAACCCACGAAATAACAAATAATAATAGATATAAAAGATTTGCAAAATTAATGTGTTGAAGGGGCTGTGAAAGAATCTGTTTTAACATTTTAATAGAGTTCTCTGATGTAAATATTGTAAGAAATACACCAAGTACTGCAATTACAATAGATGCTTTAGTATCACAACTTTTAATCCAGTCGAGATGTCGATCTAAACGTTCAGTCAGATTGCTTTTATCTAAAGAATTATTTCCTGCCATAAACATTCACCTCCTATTAGCTTATTATTTGTATTATATAATATCTTTAAGAAGATTTAACAACATTTAACAGCATTTACAGTGACTTTATTTAATTCTTATTGATTCTATAAAAATTTGTCTCTTAATTTTAAAGCTACGTTAACAAGCGCGATTAAAACTGGTACTTCTACTAATGGGCCGATTACAGCTGCAAAAGCCGCACCTGAGTGAATGCCAAATACTCCAACCGCGAAAGCGATAGCTAATTCAAAATTATTACTTGCTGCTGTGAATGATAAGGAAGTCATAACGGGGTAACTTGTTCACATTTTCTTAGATAAGAAGAACGAAACAAAGAACATTAAGATAAAGTAAATAAGTAATGGGATTGCAATTCAGACAACATCCATTGACAGCTAAACAATCATTTCGCCTTTAATAGAGAACATTACAACAATCGTAAATAGTAAAGCGATTAAAGTTAATGGACTAATACGCGGGACCACAGTTGATTCATACCATTCATGTCCTTTTGTTTTTTGTTTTATAGGACGTTTTAAGAATAGGAATAAAACACTACATACAGTTTTGTGCTTGTTGTTTTATTTCAATATACAGTTTACAATATTTTTAGGTATTTAATGGAAAGATTATAAGTTTAATAGAGAAAATTTATCGTAAAGGGGAAAACGGTTTGGAGAATATTGAGTGGTTAATAAAATATGAACGTGAAAGCACAAGGCTAGATTTTAAAAGAGAACAATATAAAAAAGAAAAAAACAAAGATTTAATTAAGGATATTATGTCGATGGCTAATGCACCAATTGACGGTAAAAAATACATTGTTGTTGGTGTTAAAGATAAAACAGATGGAGAGAAAGAATATCATGCAATTCAGAAAGAGGAATTTATAGATCAAGCAACTTATGAACAGATTATTCGAGAAAACATCGAACCTTCTATTGAGTTTTCATATTCTCCACTTGAAGTAGGGGGGAACTTATTAGGTATATTTGAAATTGGTCCTTGTAATAATCCTCCTTATATGATGAAAAAAGATTTCCAAAGTTTAAAAAAAGGAGATTGTTACATTAGAAGAGGTAGCCAACAAGATCGATTAACAAGAAGAGATTTAGATGAATTATTAACGTTTCGATCAAATCAGTATTTTAATGGGAAAATTTCAGTTGGTTTCAATGAAGCATTTGAGGATAAAATAATTATAGAAGGAATAAAAGAAGTTAAATTTCCGTCTGAATTAGCTAAACAAAGAATTGAGGGTGAATTAAATAGGAGAGAAAAAGAAGGGGAAATGGAAATAGATGGTTTTGATAGTATGATATTTTCGCCTTTTCAACCAACACCTTATGAGGAAAGAAGTACGGAAAAGCTAAGAGAAAATTTAAAAGAGGTAAAAAAAGATTATTATCAGCACGACTGTTATTATGTAGGTGAAGAAATTTCAAAAAAAATAAATATTATTCTTCGGAATAATGGTGAGCGATATTTAGAGGACGTATCTATTCGAGTGACAATTCCGAGAGAAGAGGGAATAATTGTAATGGAAGAGATTCCTTCAGAACCGCCTAAGGGAAGGGATATATTTCATGCGGCTATTTCTAATGTAGCAATTAATACTGTTTTGCATTATCCGAATGTTCAAAAGGAAGAAAAGTATTTTATTGTTGAAGCAGATGTTGGAGCTCTTAAACATCAACAGAACACAGAAGTTTTTGCAGAAGAATTAAGAGTTGCTTTTGGGCCAAGAGCCTGCGGGAAAAATTTAAATTGGGAGTATACAATATATGCTAAAAATCTTCCTAAGCCAATTACTGGCGAACTGAGAATAGAAGTTGTATAAAGGTTTTGTGTAGAATATGTTAAAACCGTTAAGAAGCGTAATTTAGAATAGTTGAATTAATAATAATATTGAGAGGGATTTAATATTATTGACCGATTTTTACTGGGAAATCGGTCATCTTTTTTGTATGGATTTTAATATTACTTAGAACTTATTCGTGTTTAATGAAAAATGAGAGAGTGTAAATAGAGGTGTGAAGGTTAAATGAGAAATGTGAGCTTCAAGGATATTAGTACTAAAGGTTTTAAAGTAATAAAAAGTTTTGGTATAGAAACAATTATATTAAGTATTTTAGTTACTATATCATTAATAACTTTGCATTATTTTGCAAAAATTCAAAGTCCATCTGCATTAGTGTGGAATCGAGTAATTGATTTTGATTGGACTGGAATTTGGGCGTTTATTTTGTATTTATCAGGAGTGCTTATTATATTATTGGGAATAAAATATAAAGTTTTTTTCTATGGGATAAAAGATAAAATTCATTATTTTACATATGTAACCATTATTGATAAAGCTTTAGCTAGCTTGTTCATAGGATTAATAATTTATAAAGTTATTACAGTTTTTGGAGTGGAGAAATTAAGCTTTATAGTCGAATATTATGTGTTATTAGTTCTTATATTTGCTTTTATAGTTAGTAGAATTAATAAAATAATAAGTAATGTTGCTAGAGAGAAGATTCCTCAACACTTTGCGGTAGACAACCCAGCTACAGAAGATTTACTGAATAGAAAAAACACTGTTACTAGTTTATCTAATGCGATAAAGGGTGTTAATGTTAAAGGATCATTTGTTATTGGGATGTATGGTGAATGGGGAGAGGGGAAAACTACTATACTAGATATGATTGAAAAGGATTTAGGTGACGGGAAAGACTACATTCATGTAATCCGCTTCGAACCTTGGTATTTTAAATCTATAGATTCGATTATAAAAAATTATTTTGATTTAATCTGTGAAAGTTTAGGGAAAAAGATGATGACATTGGATTTGATGATGTTAATTTCTGATTATCGAGATTTGCTTCTTGATTCAATTGAAGGATTTAAAATTAAGAAAGTTATTTCAATGGTTATTCCTGACTTCACTTCTAGACAAAATGTAAATACGGTGAAAAATAAAATTGAAGATAAACTAAAAAAACTAGATCAAAAAGTTGTTATTTTTATAGATGATTTGGACAGGATGGAAAGAGAAGAGATATTATTGATTTTCAAAATGGTTAAACTGTTTTCAGATTTTGATAACTTTATTTACATTTTATCCTTTGACAAAAAACGAATAGAGAGAATACTTTGGCGTGAAATGAAATCGGATAAAGATTATTTAGATAAAATTATACAAGTAGGTTTTACATTGCCTAAAGTTCCTCATGGAACGTATGAAACCATTTTGATAGACCATCTTAATAATTTCATAAAAGAAAGAGAATTAACTATAGATAGAGAATCGAAAGAGAAAATTCAAAGCAGTCTCCAAAGTATCTCTGCTCTATTCGATGATGTAAGGAAAATTAAACGATTTTATAATTTATTGAATATAAAATCTGCCATGATGGGGAAAAATATTAGTTTTTATGACTTTTTAATCATTACTTTAATTGAATTTTCATTTCCAGTTCAGCATAGAGAGATTGTAAGGAATAAAAATAAATTTGTTTATTATTTCTCGAATTTAGCTTCTCAGATTTCAAATACAAATATCAATGAAAGTAGAAAAGAATATTATAATGGGTTCTTTTCTAAAGTGGCAAATGAAGAAAAACGGGAAATATTGAAAATAATAATGAGTTCTATATTTACCTCAGTGAAAAATTACAAAAATGGGTACGCTAATTTAGTGAGTACTGGTGCAAATTATGATTCCATTCCTAGAAAATCAATTGAAGATGATCAGTTCTTTGATTTTTATTTTACCTTTGAGAAAACTGAATACATGATTTTAAATGATAAAATTGAAGAGTTTTTATTGGTTTTAAGTAATGAGAGTGATAAAACTAATTTCAAATTCGTTGACTTATTCAATGGAATGAATTTAGCGGAACAAGTTCAATTCTTCAAAAATATTAATGGGTATTTAAAAGATATGGATACATATTCTCATTCGAGGTTGGCACAAATACTTTACAGTAACTCAACAATGTATAATGATACAGATGCTGATTTTATGGATTTATCTGTATACAGCCATGCTACAGCAACGATAGCAGAAATAATTAACCTGGTTAAGACCAATGAATTAAAAAAGGCTTTATTAGAAGATATTATTACAAAATGTGTTGATTTGGAATTCGTAAGAGGAGTCCTGTATTTTGCTGAAAGACAAGCAGAAAATATGGGATACGAGAATATTGTGAAGGATTGCAAAAATCTATTCAAAACAAAGTTGCAAAAGAAATATATTGATTTTGGTGCTAACATTTTTGTAGACAATCAAAAGAAACATGGAATGTGGGTTTTAATGGAGTATATAGATAATATAGAAGATGTTGTAAAATACTACTATAAATTACTGGAAATGGACGAAAGAAATATCATAAAGTTTCTTAGTATTTTCCAAGTAGGAGTTAATGTATACCAAGGGGGTAAGGGGTGGAAAGAAATACAATTCAATGATAAAGAATTTAATAAGCATTTTGATAAAGAAAAAATTAAAAAATATGTTGAGGTATATGAAGCGAGCAATAATACAATGACAGAAGAAGAAACCCAAATATTGAATTTGTTTAATGAATTTTATAATAACAATCGAGAAGTATATGTAACTAGTTAAAAGGACGGTACAGCAATCGTAAGGAAGGTATCAGAATATGGTACCTTTTTTATAATGTTTCAGTAAATTACCCTAACTATTTACGTTCACATAAAATGGATCGTTCTATGGGGTATCGTGAAGTAGGCATATTTGAAAAACAAGGAAAATTAGATGGAGAATTTGTTGATGTTATGGCGATGGAGAAAAACATTGGTTTATAGAATATAAATAAACACTCTAAAAAGCAGAAATATATGAGTTCCTAACTGACGTTAGGGGGGAGTAATAAAAAAATGACTTCGGATAATGTGATTCGGAGGCATTTTTTTATAAATCTTTGTATCCTAATTCTCTTTTTAATCTAGCTGTTTTTTCTTGCAGGACTTTTAGTTTGTTTTCAAATGCTTTTTGTTCTTGTTCTCTTTTTTCTCGTTGTAGTTTTACCGATTCTGCAATTAAAGGGGTAGAACCACACGCTTATTAAACTAAAATTTAAATATGAGAAATATATGGTAAATAATCTGATCGTTTTCTGAATAAAAAATAATATTAAATCCATGTATTTAATGTGATATTATATATTGAACTCTTTAGAGAATTATCATTTATACTAATATTTAGGAGGACTTATGGGTAACCGAAATAATAATGAAACACCAAATAAAATGGAAATCGTGGTCATGATTTTAGGGTTAGTTTTACCGATTTTCCTTCCAGCCTTTTTAATGCTAACATTGGGCAAATGGATGCCAGATGAAATTGCATACCCTGGAGTAATTTCATTATTCATTTTATCTTTCGAATTATTCATCGTAGCGGCTATTTTCACAAAGATTTTAAGTCAATGTGGATTACCTGAAAAGAAATTAGAGGAATTAGGCTTTTTAGGTTTTACAATCTCAATAGTTTCAACCTTCCTTTCAACATATGTAGGATACTTTGCAATTGCAAAGATAGGTTTAACTTCAGTTGAATTATCTCCTCATGGTATTTTAATTGTAGCGATTGTATCCACAATTATTTTAACTATTTTATTAAAGGTACTGGAAAAATTTGATACAGATACAAATGGTTAATAGATATTACAACGTTAATGTTTTTGGACAAGAAAAAAATACTTGTCCTATCGGTCGCATATATAAAAAACATAAAAAAATCAAAATGCCTTCGAATCGTTTCATTCGGAGGTTTTTTGATTTCGATCTTTGTATCCCAATTCTCGTTTTAATCTATCTGTTTTTTCTTGAAGGACTTTTAGTTTTGCTTCGAACTCTTCTTGATCTTGTTTTCTTTGCTCTCTTCTCAGTTTTACATAGTCTGCAATCGTAAATGTTTTTAGTTCTTCTAGTTCGTCTTGTTCTTCTTCAAATAAACACATAAAAGACCCTCCCAGTAAAGCATATACAGGATTTTCACTGTCCATTACATTATATGTAATGGACAGTGAAAAGTGTCCCAGTGTTATTGCAGGATACACGACATCCACTAACAGTATATGTAGGGTATCCAAGTTAAATGCAGGATGCACCCATAATAGTATATGTGTATTTGTACTTAAAATGTGCTTAAAAGTGAGTTGAAAATAAGTGTTTTAAGAGCGAGCAGCCAAGAGGATTTGCTTAGTAGTCTAAAAGTGTAAATATAAATATTTCAGAGGTGTTTGTATGGAGAAGCATCTTTATTAATTGTGAACAATTCTTAGAATTTAATACAGGTTAAATTTTAAATTTAAGAATAGGCAAATTAGGGTGTCCATTGAAAGTTTGCTTGCCGAGAATAGGATGTACTATTTCCCTAATGTCCTAATGAAAATGTTAGGGAAATAGTACATCATTGTTGGTATAACAACATTTAGTGGATTTTCCTAACTATTTACGTTCGCATAAGATGGAAAAACAAATGAAAGCAGAACGTAACAAACGTGCAATCATATTAGAAGCCGAAGCCGCAAAACAAGATAAAGTCCTTCGTGCTGAAGGGGAAAAGCAAAGTAAAATATTAATGGCTGAAGGGGACAAAGAAGCACGTATTCGAGAAGCCGAAGGTATAAAAGAAGCAAAGGAACTAGAAGCGCAAGGGGAAGCAAGAGCGATTGAGGAAATTGCAAAAGCAGAACAAAATCGAATTGAATTACTTCGTGCAGCAGATTTAGATGAACGCGTACTTGCTTATAAATCATTTGAATCATTGATTGAGGTTGCGAAAGGACCAGCAAATAAAGTCTTTATTCCGTCTAATGCAATTGAGACGCTTGGTACTCTTGGGGCAATTGGAGAAATCTTTAAAGAAAAACAAGCGAAGAAGTTGCCTTCTTCAGATACACCAAAAGAACAATAAGAGTGAAAAAGAGAAATGGGATGCCATTTCTCTTTTTATTTTTGGTTCGTGTAATAATAGTGGACAGTGTTTATCATTGTTTGGATGCACAGCGTTGTAATTAGTTGCCTAGCTGTTTATAAGTAATATTTCTCGACGTTTTTAATTTCATACTAATATTTAACAGAAAGTAAAAAATATTCAAAATAAACGCTTTAAATATTTGTGATTTGTAATATATTTTAAATGTCTTAGACGATTTTACATGTAAATATTTATCAAAAGTAGAAAAGAAAGAGTAGTTATTAAGTAGTATAGAATTGAGGGGAATTTGTGAAAAAGGGAATTATTATTTTGATAGGGATTATGATTGTGTGTATGGCTGCATTTTTTCTGTATCAATCACAGGGGGGAAAAACGAATACAGAACAAAAGCGAACTGAGCCGAAGAAAACAGAACTGAAAAAAGATGAACAAAAAACAACTGTGGATGTGGAGGAATCGGTTGCAAATACAATAGCTAAGGAACTTATTCCAAATCCTAAAGAAGTATCGTTGAAACCTGGTGAAGAAAAGAGCGTCACTTTATCTTTAAAATTATATGATGAAAATACAACGAAAGAAAATACGTTTAACCTAGGAGTAGATGAAGTAGAATTTCTATCCGTTAAATCTAGAAACGATGATGTTGCAGAGGCGAATATAATGAAAAATGGACAAGTGAAAATTATTGCAAATGAGTCTCCATCACAAAAAAGTACGGAAATTGAGATCGCTTATAGAAATAAAAAGAAAAATAGAGAATCAACAGTAAAGATACCTATTACAATTAACACCCAGCAAACAAATGTAATACAAGGATTAGAAGGTTATTGGCGCGATGAAAATAATAAAAAATTGTTTGTGAAAATAAATAAGAAAAACTCAAAAAATATAGAGTTTCAAGCGTTTGATCTGTATGAAATCTGGTATACAGGTGATGTTCAATTTAATGCATATAAGCAAAAAGAATTATCCGGAAAAATGAAGTATACACAGGTGTACGCACAAGATGGAGATATACCACCAGATGAAGAATTCACACTAGTGAAAGTTAGTGTAAACAAAATTATTGTGCACAAAGGGAAAGATATATTGAATTTGATGAAATCGTCTAAACAAGAATTCGAACAAGCACAGCAGTTAGTTCCTGTTGGAGGGGATCAAGGCACCAATACACAACCAAAACAAGATAATAATGCAAAAACAAGTCAAAATAACAAACCAAATGGAGAGTATTATAATATCCAAAGTGAAGATAAACTTCTTGTCAGTGCTTTGTTTACCATGATTGATGATGAAAATGCAACAATCCAAGTAGAACAGCGGTCTAATAATAGTAACGGAATAACAACTTCAATGATGGGGATATTTACATCGAATGCTATAAAGCAAAATGATTCCACATGGTCATTCACATGGGTTGATAACTTTGAAACCAAAGGAACAGGTACTATTACATTCCAAGAAGGCAACGTAACGTTAGACTTAAAAGGAAATCGAAATAGCATTGAAGGAAGAGGAATCATAGCTCAAAACGTAAAACTTAAAAAGGACTAGTAAAAAACAGCACAGCCAAGAATTCTAAAAGACGAGGAAAGTCCAATCTTATACGTATAGATAGGAGTTTTCTTATTTGATTCTTTTGGAATAATTGTAGGTTTAGGGTGTTTGGAAAAAGTAAGTACATAGAATTATTTACCATAATGAGGTGGATCAAAGTTTGATTTAATTATTTTTTAAGAAAATCATTTAATGGAGATTCCGTATGCGGTGCGCTTTTGGGGAGAGATTTGTTGAATAAAAGAATACAAATCAACATGCTAGATGGAGGAATATTAGAAAGTACATGTATACAAGGGGAAGGAGATTGGTTATATGAGCAAAGGCTGGTTTTTACTTATTGTAATACTGATTTCATTATCAGGATGCGGTGAAAAACAACAAACCATCGAGGAGAGAAAACCGAAGGAGCAATCGGTA
Organism: Bacillus sp. BML-BC051; assembly: GCF_019656175.1. Lineage (NCBI taxonomy): Bacteria > Bacillati > Bacillota > Bacilli > Caryophanales > Bacillaceae > Bacillus > Bacillus sp. BML-BC051. Next base: position 113,626 of record NZ_BPLI01000044.1, on the reverse strand, counting down.
TCAAGTAGTGAGGAACAACAAACTGAATCGAGTAGTGAAAAGTCACAAACTGAAGAAAGTAAACCGAAGGAGCAAGCTACATCAAGTAGTGAGAAACAACAAGCTGAACAGAATAAACCTAAGGAGCAGACTGTTGCAGGTAATGTAAAACAAAATACAGAAGAAAGTAAGCCTACAGATTCTAGTGGTGTTAAACAGGTTGAAAAAGAGAGTAAAACTAAAGCACAAACTGAATCAGCAGGTAAAACAGCAGATGATGATAATCAAGTCAGGATTGGGGAGAATGGAGAGTACATTATAGATTTTGAAATAGAAAAAGGGACTAATAAAGTGATTTGGCATATTCCAGGGGCGGATGGACTTTTACAAATGTCAGTAGGGCAGACGTTAAAACTCCACCATAAGAATATGGACCCAGATCAGCCGCTTAAAATCTTAGTAAGTGCGGATACGTTAAGTATGGATGAAGTTCCTCATGAAGGCAGAGTTGCAATACCTGTTGAGGAATATACATTACATGCTATTAAGAAAGGTCAGGCCGTAATTACTATTGCTCCTAATGCTGATTTGAAATTTGGAGATGAATTCGGAATTAATATTAAGTAAAACAGCAAACAGTGGAATTATAATTCCGCTGTTTATTGTGTCTACACGTTTTATTGATAGAAAAAAATGATATATATTTCTATCGTTTTTCTTATATGTGTCTTTTTTTCTAAGAAAAATAATAATATACATTTATTTTTTGTAATATATTTCTTATGATATGTAAGAGAGGAAAACAAGGGGGAAGAATTTATGTGGGTAATATTAGCAACAATTATACCGATCATTTGGTATTACTTTGATCTACCAAGCGCTGCAATCATAGAATATAGTTGTATTTTAATTATTGTGATTTCTACAATTGTATACAAAAATGTAAAAAGTGTATTGTTTTTTTTAGGTACTGTTTTGTTATTCTTGGTGGCTGTATCTATTTCGATTCTTTTTGGTGCTTTTGCCATCTTGCTTGCATTATTTGCAGCAGGAATATTGTATGATACAACGAGAAAAAAAGAACAAAATGATAAAAGGAATTATGGCGGAGGTTTTAACAGGTTCTGTTTTTATTTCATATATGAGGTATAAACGTGAAGAACGATTTGATACTCAAAAACGAGAACAAATAATAGCACTTATGAAAAAAGTTAGATTGGACTATGGTTCTTCTATTCAAGCGCTATACAATACTAGGTGTTTTTCTTGGAGAAATCGAAAGATTCAAGCGGAGAGCCATTGGATGGTAACTGAGAGACAAGAAGTATTTTTTCAAAGCAAATTGAAAGAGTTGGATGTGTTCGCCGCGTTGAGTACGAATGCCCTAGAGAAAGTAGAGAGTCAACTTTCAGATATTGAAAATACGAATATACCTTACCTTAAACGAGAATTTTACAATCTTTTGAACGATCTTAATATAGATATAGATGTATTAGATGTATATCAAGGTATGCACAAGCGTCTTCCTTCTCAATTAAAGAGCATTAGAGAGAGTTATAAAGAAAAAATAAACATAATTGGAGCCGGTAACCGTGGTGAGAAGCGAGTGAATGACGAGCTTGATCAATTTGATGGTTTTAGCAGATATATGTCTAATCTTCGTTTAGAAGTAAATGGTCAGTCGATAGAAACGGACAATGTTTTATTTAGTACAAAAGGAATTTTTCTATTTGAAGTGAAAAACTTTTCCGAGAACGGAAAATACGGATTGAGAATTACTAAAGATGGACAATGGCAACGTGTAGAGAGTGATGGTTCCGTTATGCCGATGAAATCGGATGTGACAGCGCAGCATAACCGTCATGTTCTACTTATGGAAAAAATGATTCGTGAACAATGGAGACAATTGTACAGTGAAGACGCTCCTTTTATAAAGCTTAGTCCACTCATTGTTATAGCGAATGATAAGATTATGATTGAAAATCAAACAGATTTGGCAATTATTCGTATCTCTCAGATTTATCATCATGTTCAAAAGTCGAATGAGTATTTATCACAAGATACGTTATCGAAACTTTGGAACATCTTAGAAACAAATAAACTCCCGCTTAAAGAATATCCTGTACAAGATTATTCAAAAGATTTAGCGGAATATTATAAGGTGATGTGCCAGTTAGAAAAGTTATGTGAAGAAATAGCTGAAGCTTTGTCATATATTTTAATAATGGCGCAATCAAATATGCGTATTACAGAAAAAGCTGTGTAGTTTATGCACAGCTTTTTTCGTTGTAAGGAGGGGTATTCCTGTAAAAATAACTAGCAATCTATGTGAGGGTAACCACCTTGAAGCAGGTGGTATTGGCACTTTCAGTTCCTTCATGATATCCATAAACTAAAATCTGTTAACTCCACTTTTAATACGAAAAGACGTAGTTCTAAGTGGATTTTTAATTGTTGTTTAGAGTGAAATTAAACCAATTGTTCTAAAAAATCTTCGTTTTAGTTCATATTAATGGTTATATAATGAAATGTTTTCTCTTAGGATAAGAAATAGAGAAAATTACAAAGGGAAAAATCAGGAGAGGTGGAATGCAATTGAGTAAAAAAGCGTTATTTGTAATTGGGGTTGCTGCAATTCTAGCATTATCAGCATGTAGTGATGAAAAAACACAACCTTTAATCAATGTGGATGAAGTAAAAAAGGGGAAAAGTAAAAAAGAAGCAAAAGAAACATCCAGCAACAAATCAGGATTCAACGTTATTGAACAACAAAAAAAGTTTGGCGGAGGAACTTTCAATATTGATAACACCAAAGACGACGTTGGCGCGATTGACGTTACAGAACTAAAAGACGGGATCTTTCTAACTGTTAACAATATAAACGACTATAAATATATTATCGGTGACAAGAAAAAATGGAAGAAAGATTTAACTTTAAACTATTCTGATTACAGTAATGACCTAAAAGGAAACAAGACGTTCTCACGTAAAGATGAGACTTTAACAATAAGGGAATATTCTTTCCACGATGAAACAGGAGAAAATAAAACACCTAATGGAATTCAGATTCCTGAGCAAGAAGCTATCACTCCGATAAAGACATCCCAAGGGGTTGGAGTAATCATTAAAGATTTCAAATCTTATACAGTCAAAATATATGTAGATGACAAGGTAGTTGGAGAATTCAAGGAACAGAAAGATACTTTTTCTGAGAATAACAATGATCGCCCTGAAGAGTTTTCCTACTATTTTGATGTGAAAAATCAAAAGTTATATTTTGCGGATTCAAAAGCGGATAGAAGTTACATTTCTCAAATAGATGTTAAAACTGGGAAACCATTGTTCAAAGATGGTAAGGTGAAATATATTATGTCTACACCAAGTGTTAAAATTCTAGGCGGTAAGAACGGTAACATTTTCTTAATGGAGGAAAAAGACAATGTAACGATCGCTGCATACGATAAGAACTTAGACCCATTAACACAGAAATTTACCGTCCCTGTAAAGAATCCAAACCTTGCTACGTTCACAGTATCTGGTGATGAATTACATTTTTATAGTGCATATACTTATGAACTTGAACCAATGTTAGAGTTAACTAGAGTTTCTATACCTTCCTTCGGTAAGAAATAATGAAAAGGTAAGAGAATGGAAGTCTCAAAAACTCTTGCGGATATAAGCAAGGGTTTTTGTTATTATTTCTAGAAAACAAAAATCCACACATCGGAAGTATCATACCGCAAAAAACAATTATTATTTTAAAACCAGTTATTTTTTTACATACAATTTAGGTATATCAACACAATCAAAAGGTGATTTAAGTTGATGTTGATTTATTGTTTAGAAAAGAGTTAAGGAGATAGTTCTAAGTGAATATTATGATAGTACATATTGCTCAAGTAATGCTTTTTACCTTTATAAAATTACGAATAGAGTGATAAAGTGATAGGTTTCTAACACATTTGTATTAAATTGTAGGATATTGATAAAAAACAAAAATGTATATTTATTTTTTGTAATATATTTCATATGATTTCTAAGAGAGGAAAATAAGGGGGAATTTTATGTTAGTAATATTAGCGACAATAGTAGCATGTATTTGGTATTTTTTTGCGCTGCCAAATGCTACAACTGTAGTATTGGTCTGTGGTTTAACTATTGTGCTTTCTACAATTGTAAAAAGAAATGTAAAAAGTGTGTTGTTTTTTTTAGGTACAGTTATCCTATTCTTTGTTGCGTTATCTAATTCGATTCTTTATGCCGCTTTAGCATTCTTTGTTGTATTATTTGCAGCTGGAATATTGTTTGATACATCGAGCTCTGAAGAAACAGCTGATGAAAGAAATAATGATAGAGGTTTTGGTAGCGAACGAATTAGGGGATCTAAAAGAAGAGTTGCTAATACAGGGTATGATAGTACTTATGGACATGACGATAACGATGAAGTACAATACGACCGAAATAATTCTGAATTTACTTATACAAGTGGAAAAAAACAGAGTGGGATATCAGATGAGGAATACCGAAAGAAACAAGCAGAGGACGATGCATACTTTTATAGAAGACATAGTGGTTATAGACATAAGGTGGAGGAAGCTGATGATGTTTTAGGACGTAGCCAACGAGAAAGAGACTATGAAGATGATAAGTATGAAGTTCGTTGTAACAGTTGTAATGAGCCTGAAAGCCATTGTAGATGCTGCGACACTTGTAACCAGTATCCATGCCGTTGTTGTCGTAGATGTGATTTATATCCATGTGAATGCTGCGATACATGTGGAGAGGCAAGCTGCCGTTGTTGTAGACGGTGCGATTCATATCCATGTGAATGTTGTGATGAATGTGGTCAACCGCAAAGTTATTGTAGATGTTGCAGAAGGTGTGATAGATATCCTTGTGAGTGTTGTAATGAGTGCGGAGAAGCAAATTGTCGTTGTTGTCGTAGATGTGATGCGTACCCATGTGAATGTTGTAGTAGCTGCGGTCAACCCGATCGATATTGTAAATGCAATTGATAAGAAAAAACACCATCTTAAGATGGTGTTTGATTTATATTGTGTATAACAATATAGCTATCAATTTCTTAGTCTTGCAATTCGTTATTTATTTTATACCTGCTTTTTGAGGGAAAGTAAAAAATATTCAAAATAAACATTTTAAATGTTTGTGATTTGTAATATATTTTAAATGTCTTAGTCAATTTTATATATAAATAGTTATCAAAAGTAGAATTGAGGGGAATTTGTGAAAAAGGGAATTATTATTTTAATAGGGATTATTATTGTGTGTATGGCTGCAATTTTTGTGTATCAATCACAGGGGGCAAAAACGAATACAGAGCGACAGCAAACTGAGAAGAAGCAAACAGAACCGAAGAAAGAAGAACAAAAAACAAATGTGAATGTGGAAAAATCGGATGCAAATATAATAGCCAAGGAACTTATTACAAATCCTAATGAAGTATTGCTGAAGACTGGTGAAGAAAAAAATATTGATTTATCCGTAAGATTATACGATGAAGGAACAGCGAAAGAAAATACGATAAACTTAGGAGTAGATGAAAAGGAATTTCTATCTGTTAAATCAAAAGACGAAAATGTTGTTAAGGCAAAAATAACCGATAGTGGGCAAGTGAACATCATTGTAAACGAGTCGCCTTCAAAAAAAAGTGTGGAAATTGAAGTTAGTTATAAAAATAAAAAGTATAATGGAGAATTAACAAGAAAGATAACTATCACAATTAAGGATTATGCTTTAGATGCAACAAAAGGGCTAAAAGGAATGTGGCAGAGCGAAAAGGATAAAACTTATTTTTATAAGATAGTTGAAAAAGGTCAAAATATAATTGAAGTTTCTGCAATGGCTTTATATGAAACGGACTACACTGCAGTAGTGAATTTTAAAAATATACAAAAAAATGTTCTTTCAGGAAAACCGGAATATACATTTATGTATCCTGGTACGCATCAAGAACCAGCTTTAGAATTTAAGTTAGAAATACTTAATAAGGATAAAATACGCATTACTCAAGGGGATTATCCAATTGTCCTAACAAGATCGTCAGAAAAAGCAATGGAGGAAGAAAGAGCAAAGCAAGCAACGCCAAAGTCTGATAGCAACGCAGGAACAAATCAGCCTAATGGCAATAACCCAAATGATGGACCAATTAACAATACGGAACAATCAAAACCGCTAAAGGCGTTCTTCGACCCTGTTGATAGTAATAGTGAGAATCAGGTAAGTGTATTCATTCAAACATGGGGAACTACTGAATCTAATCCGAATATAGATAAAGCTACGCTGAATGTAGAACAGCGCCTAAATAATAAATTTACCGGTATGTTCGAAACAAAGGCTACAAAACAAAATGAAACAACCTGGATATTTGATTGGACAGATGACACTGGTACAAAAGGAACTGGGACATTAGTTATTAACGGTGAAAATGCAACAATCGACCTCAAAAGTGAACGTGAAAGTGTGACAGAAGGAAAAGGAATTGTATCTTACAAAGCCCAATTGATAAAGACAGCTCAAGCTGAATTTTAATAGACAAAAAAGTCCTATACTTATATATAGGACTTTTTTGTTTGTCACTTTTCAAAGAATTATAAGTTTAGAGTGTTTGGAATTGTTAAGTGGAATAACACGTTTACTAGACGGTTAAAAAACTGTCAAAGTAATATATTTTTGTTAAATAAAATTTAAAATATGATATAATGGGATTTTGTGGATATTAAACAAGGGAGTGGGAAACAAGTGCAAATATTATTAATACGCCACGGAGAATCAGAAGCTGATATCTTAAACGTACATGAAGGACGAGCTGACTTTGAATTAACAGAAAAAGGAAGACAGCAAGTGCAAAGGCTTGTACAGAAAGTGAAAGCAGATTTTCCACCAGATTTCATTTGGGCAAGTACATTAAAGCGTGCTCGTGAAACTGGTGAAACGTTAGCTGAAGGAATTGGATGCCCAATTCAACTAGAAGAGGAATTAATGGAGTTTAATAATGGAGTGCAAGCAGGCTTATCTTTTGAAGAAGCAAAGAAATATCCAGAGCCAAAGTTTCTTCATGACCGTTTTGAAAATGGGGAATCATTTATTGAATTTAGAATGAGAATAGAAGGAATCTTTTCTAAAATCGTGACAGAGAATACTTATGAACGGATAGCAATCGTTGCACACGGTGGTGTAATAAATAGTCTATTACGTGCGTTTTTCAAAATGCCCATTTCAATGGACTATTATTTTAAAATGGGAGATACGGGAATAAGCTTAATTGAAATTGATGGCGAACAAAAAACGGTGCATTTCATAAATGATACGAATCATTTGGACGGGATGTAAAGAACCGTGTACAAAGTAGTGTTTTTTGATGTTGACGGTACGCTTTTAAGTGAGATTGATAGAGGTATGCACGAAAGTACAAAAGAAGCGATACAAAGATTAATAGATAAAGGAATTCACGTAGTTGTTACAACAGGGAGACCATATAGTTTATGTTCGCAATTTAAAGAGCTGGGCATACATACAATTATTTCTGCAAATGGTGCACATATTAAATGTGGGGAAACAGTTCTACATAAATCGGTACTTTCAAGTGAAATCGTTCATGATATCTCAGAGTTTGCAGAATTACATGGTCACGGCGTTTCTTATTTTACTGAGGGTTTTACAATGAACGGAATAGCCTCAGATAATGAGCGTGTAATGCAAGCGCTTAGCGAGACGTTAAATTTAGGGGAGTACCCTGAAAAAAGCAAGGATTTGTCTGAAGAGATCTATTGTTTATGTTTGTATGCGGATGAAATAGAATCTCAAAAATTTATTGAAAAATACCCAATGCTTACATTCGACCGTTTTCATGGTTATGTCATAAATGTATTGGAAGATAATAAAGTATCGAAGCTCACCGCAATTCAAAAAGTATTGGATCACTTAAACATTTGTAAATCAGAAGCAATTGCTTTTGGTGACGGTGGAAACGATATTGAGATGTTGCAGTATGTAGGATTAGGTATTGCGATGGGGAATGGCGGAGAAGTACTAAAAACAAAAGCTGATTTCGTTACAAAGAAGGCGAGTGAAGGTGGTATTTTATTTGCTTTAGAGAAGCTTCATGTCGTCTAACATACCTTTATTGGAATAAAGGTATGTTAGGATCTTTAATGTGCTCGCACAATAAAATATGAATTTGCCCACGATGATGATAAAAGTGTGCAACAATTTCAAGCAACCATTCAAAACGGGAATAAGAAATACCCCAATAAGCAGTCTTAATTTCCGCTAATTCTTCATTGGAATAGGATAAAAAAGTTTTAGAAAGTAAATCGTAGCCCTGTACCATCGTTTGTTGCATTTGCGTAATTGTTTCGGGTGTTTGTTCTTTATAAAAAGTGTTTAGTTGTTTTTCTGTAATACCATTTAAAATCAATAGATCTGCATGGCAAATAAGAGAAAGATGTGCACACATTTCAAATACAGATCGCTTTGCGTGAATGGGCTGTATTTTTAAATCAGCTTCATTATATTGGTTAAGCATTTGAATAGAAGTATCAACAGCAATTTTAAGTTGATGCAAGGCAGATTCTACAAACATTGTAATTCTCCTCATCTCCGTATATAATAGTTTCTTAAGGGTATTATATCATACTCAAAATTCCGAAAATTCTAGTAGTTTGACTAGCATATTGAAAAGTATTATATTGTAAAAGGTCATATGAAACGTGAAATAGAATGGAATGCAATTATTGAGTTAGGAGTTAGACCAATGAGTTTGAAATATGGAAGAGATACAATTATTGAAGTTGACTTAAATGCAGTAAAACATAATGTAAAAGAATTTAAAAAACGAGTGAATGATGAAAATATTGCAATGATGGCTGCTGTAAAAGCAAATGGGTATGGTCACGGGGCAGTTGAAGTTGCGAAAGCTGCTATTGAAGCAGGAATAAATCAGCTTGCAGTTGCATTTGTAGATGAAGCGATAGAGTTAAGAGAAGCAGGAATTAACGTGCCGATTTTAATTTTAGGTTATACATCAGTAGCAGCTGCGGAAGAGGCAATTCAATATGACGTTATGATGACTGTTTATAGAAGTGAGGATTTACAAGGTATAAATGAAATTGCAAACCGTCTTCAAAAGAAAGCGCAAATTCAGGTGAAAATTGATACAGGAATGAGTCGTATCGGTTTACAAGAAGAAGAGGTTAAACCATTTTTAGAAGAATTAAACCGTATGGAGTATATAGAGGTAGTAGGAATGTTTACGCATTACTCTACGGCAGATGAAATTGATAAATCATATACGAATATGCAAACAAGTTTATTTGAAAAAGCTGTCAATGCAGCAAAAGAATTAGGAATTCATATCCCATATATTCATAGTTCAAATAGTGCTGGATCAATGGAACTTAGCAATACATTTCAAAATATGGTTCGTGTAGGTATTGGAATTTATGGAATGTATCCTTCAAAAGAGGTAGATCATGCAGTCGTTTCTTTACAGCCTGCTTTGTCGTTAAAATCAAAAATAGCTCACATTAAACATGCGAAGAAGAATCGTGGTGTAAGTTATGGGAATACGTATGTAACGACTGGTGAAGAATGGATTGCAACTGTACCGATTGGCTATGCTGATGGATATAATCGTCAGTTATCTAATAAAGGGCATGCATTAATCAATGGAGTTCGAGTACCTGTTATTGGCCGTGTTTGTATGGATCAGCTCATGTTAGACGTTTCAAAAGCAATGCCAGTACAAGTTGGGGACGAAGTAGTATTCTACGGTAAACAAGGCGAAGAAAACATTGCAGTAGAAGAAATCGCGGATATGTTAGGTACAATTAACTATGAAGTTACATGTATGTTAGACAGAAGAATTCCACGTGTTTACAAAGAAAATAATGAAACGACTGCTGTCGTAAATATACTAAGAAAAAACTGAATCAATATGATTCAGTTTTTTTATTTTTGACATATGAAAAATGCTCTATTTGTACCGTGTATTTGAATGTTCTTAAAACCTACAGATTCCAACGAAGAAATTATTTCTTCAATGGAATAACAAGCTTCCTCAAAAGAAAAGTCACTTCTTGTCCAAGTATTATTTATGTCATGTTTAAATAGTATAAAGTTCATTACTGCTTTTTTATTTTTATTATCATAGGTAGAATCAATCGTACAAACATATTCTTCCGCTGAAATATGAAATGAAGAAACCCAATTTTCAAGAAAACCTTTCTCCATATTCATATCAAATATGAATGTACCTTCGCTATGTAATACGGAGTAAACATTACGAAAAACATTTTTTAATTCATCTAATTTTAAAATATGGTTTAAGCTATCGCCAGTAGAGATAACATAGTGAAATAGCTCATTTATATTGAAATAACGAGCATCATCGACGATAAAGGTTGCGTCTGGCGCGTTTTGACGTGCGTATTCAATCATTTGAGCAGAACCATCTATACCAGTTACTACAAAAGTATTATCAATTAATTTCTTAGAAAGGTGACCAGTCCCGCAGCAAAGATCTAAAATATGAGAATGTGGTGGTGCATATTGTAAAACGAGTTTTTCCAAAAGTAGATAGGAGTGTTCAGCATAATGCCCCCAATGTTTATTATAAATGGATGCGAAAATATCATAATCAGAATAAATTAGTTTTTTAGACATATGTATTCTCCTCAAAATTCATTACATTATAATAATCATGCTTCGTTTTTATTTCAAAACCACATTGTGTATATAGTTTTAAAGCGTGGTTATTTTTCGTTTCGACGTCTAATTCAATTGCTGATATTCCTTTTGGAATAAGGGTATGTACCATATAACTAAGAATATCTTTTCCGTATCCTTTACCTTGATAAGAAGGATGAACGGCGAAGCCTGATAGTGTAGTAGATTGTTCTTGCTCAGAAACTGTAATCGTTCCTATCACTTTTTCGTCGATAAGAGCACTGTAAACTTGATGAGAAGGTGAATTCATCATTTTTTGTAACCATATAGAGGTATTTTCTACTGAATCTCCAAAAGCTTTACTGGAAAGTTCAATAAGATCAAGAAGTGATTCTGAAGATGCAAGAGTGAGCTGTATAGTATTCTTTGCTGTTTTTTGCACTTCTTTTGCTTTGAACTCCATACTATATTCACTATATAAATAAGGTAACTTCATATGTTTTACAAATTCTTTCCCAGAAGCAGACGCCCCATTTATAATAATAAGAGCTTCATCTGCCCCTTTTATTCGTATTTCTTTCATTGCGGTTTGTAAAAGAGTAGTGCCTATATGTTGTTTCCTATAGTTCGGATGAACAAATCCTATTAACTCCAGTTTTGTCGGTCTTTCAAAGTCATACATACTTAATGCACCGATTAATTGAGTATTATCATAACATAGGAAATCATATATCTCTCCATTATTACGAGCAGTTAAAAAGTTTACATGTAAATCTGAAGAGTAATCAATTTTATCGTGTTGCCCACAAATGTGAGCTAAATCTTGCATTTGCTGAATTTCGTTCGCTGTTAAAGATTTCTTTTGTTCAATAGTCATTTCATAATCCCTCGCATTCGTATTTAAAAATAGGATGGATGACTTAGCCACTTTTCTAACTCCACGCTGCCCTGAACAGATAATAATCGGTACAAATATCGATAGGGAGATCTACATTCTGCAAGTTCAGGAATGGGCATGATGGTTTCGTAACCTAGTTTAAAAGCATGAGCCTCTTTTTCAGTAAATATATATTCTAAGCCGATAAAATCAAACTCCCTTGGAGCAACTGCATAGGCTTCTGTATCCACTAAGCCTGTAATAGATGTACCATTTGATAAAAACTGAGTAGGATCCATATCAATTAAAACGAGCGTTGATTTCTTTGGTGCTGGTAAGGAAGAAAGTTGTGATTCAAAAGTAGGAAATGCGCTTTGTATGCTTTCATTATCGGAATAAAACATAGTCACAAGCTCTTTACTCACATTCAAAATGTGTGATTGGAATTCATCTAGTGTAATTTGGAAGGAACCTGACACATTTCCTATGTAATCGGCTTTAAATGTATGTATTTCTGCAAGCCCTTTTCCTAGACTGAATAAAATAGAATCAGGTTGCCCGATAAAAGATTGAACTGTGTTACCTACTAACTTTTCGGCTACAACGAATTCACGACCATTTAAAATATGTTTTTCTAATATTGCTGGGATAGGAAGATGAGTATGTGCTTGCAGCAATGTATGAACAGTTTCTAAATGATGGACATTCCTTGGGTCAATTCCAAATAGGTTTTTACATCCCCACCAAAAATCATTATTTGGCTCTTCATTCATTTTAGAAGAACGAACGATGACTTCTGCATCTTCTGTTCGGACGAGAAAAACATCGCTTGCATGGTCTTCATAGCCTGGGTCTAAAGTTTGAACAGATAAAATAGGTGAAGTAAATAGTTGTTGTAGCATGAAGTTACTCCTTTTTCTGTAAATTCTATAAATTTATTATATAACAGAATATGTTCCAAGTGGATAATGATGAGGACAACATAGAACTTAAATAAATTTATAGTGAGAAATCAGTATGAAAATATTATTTTTCTAGTTTTGTATGAATTATCAAAATAATATTCCGGTGATAAATCTATAAAAATACCCGAATGTAAATCTCGTATTTTTCAGTAAATGAAGAGTTAATCGTGTTTTTATGAGAGTTATAATGTAGGTTATGAAAAATATTTCTCAATAATAAAATGAAGAGAAGAATATGAAGAAGTAGAATAGATTCCTATATAATAGTTTTAAATTGATTAATATAATTAATTATTAATTATATTAGATAGGAGAGAATATGATGGCAAATGTACTCGTAATAAATTTCCCTGGAGAAGGTCATATAAATCCGACTTTAGCTATTGTAAGTGAGTTAATTCAGCAAGGGGAGACAGTTGTTTCGTATTGTATTGAAGATTATAGAAAGAAGATTGAAGTAACAGGTGCAGAATTCCGAGTGTTTGAGAATTTCCTCTCTCAAATTAATATTATGGAACGAGTAAATGAAGGCGGGAGTCCTTTGACGATGCTATCTCATATGATTGAAGCATCAGAGCGTATTGTGACTCAAATTGTAGAAGAAACAAAAGGGGAAAAGTACGATTACTTGATATACGATAATCATTTTCCCGTAGGACGTATTATAGCCAATGTTTTAAAATTACCTAGCATTTCTTCTTGTACAACATTTGCTTTTAATCAGTACATTACTTTTAATGATGAACAAGAAACAAGACAAGTAGACGAAACGAATCCATTATATCTATCTTGTTTAGCGGGAATGGAAAAATGGAATAGGCAGTATGGAATGAAATGTAATAGTATGTATGATATTATGAATCATCCTGGAGATATTACTATCGTATATACTTCAAAAGAATACCAGCCGCGTTCAGATGTATTCGATGAATCGTATAAGTTCGTCGGCCCATCAATTGCTACGCGTAAAGAAGTAGGCAGCTTTCCTATGGTAGATTTAAAAGATAAAAAATTGATTTTCATTTCTATGGGAACAGTTTTTAATGAACAACCTGAGCTATATGAAAAATGTTTTGAAGCGTTTAAAGATGTAGAAGCGACAGTCATAATAGTTGTTGGTAAGAAGATAAATATAAGTCAATTTGAAAACATTCCGAATAACTTTATGTTGTATAATTACGTGCCGCAATTAGAAATATTACAGCATGCTGATGTATTCGTGACACACGGTGGTATGAATAGTTCGAGTGAAGCACTATATTACGGTGTCCCGTTAGTTGTAATTCCAGTAACAGGAGATCAGCCTTTAGTTGCGAAACGAGTGAGTGAAGTAAGAGCTGGAATAAGGCTTAATCGTAAAGAATTAACTTCTGAATCGTTACGTGAAGCTGTAGAAAAAGTAATGGATGATGTAACGTTTAAGGAAAATAGTCGTAAAGTTGGAGAGTCACTTCGAAATGCTGGTGGGTATAATAGGGCAGTTGATGAAATATTAAAAATGAAAATGAATTCATACTCAAAACTTAAATAAATGTTTGGAGCACACTTACTGTAATATGTAAGTGTGTTTCTATAAATAAATTACATAAAAAATCAATGCAAAGGTGAAACTTTTGTGTATATAAACTCATATCTTTGAATTAGTAGTAAAATTACGTTAAAATAATACTAAGAAAATACATAAGTTTTGGGGGTAATGAATGAAAAGAGTATTTGAATACGTTTTATTAACAATTGGATCGATTATTGTAGCGGGTTCATTAGAGCTTATTTTAGCACCTAATGGATTAGTAGATGGTGGGGTAACGGCCATTGCTATTATGGCAAATAAAGTTGCTGGATTACCATTGTACGGAGTGTTTTTAGGACTTAATATTCCTATCCTGCTATTTACCGCAAAAGTAATGGGGAAGAAGTTCTTCATCCGTACATCTTATGCAAATGTAGTTACAACACTCGGATTAATTTATTTAAAACCATTTCCGGCGATTACAACTTCTGAATTATTAATTGTACTTTATGGTGGAGTACTATTTGGAATTGGTGTTGGTATTGTAGTGAAAATGGGCGGAGCAATAGATGGATCAGAAATGTTAGCAGTTTGGATGAACAAACACTTTAAAGTACCAATTAGTACATTCTTACTTGCTGTAAATGCAGTTATTTTCACATTTGTAGCGATTTTATTTTCAATCGAACAAGCGATGTTCTCATTAGCAATTTTCTATATTGTTACGAAGATGATTGATTTCATATTAGATGGTATAAATCAAGGAAAGAGCGTTATGATTATTTCTGGTAAAAATAAAGAAATAGGCGATCTACTTATGAAAGAATTGCAATTATCTGTTACGTATCTACATGGAGAAGGTGGTTTTTTAGGAGAAGAAAAGAGAATTATTTATTGTATTACAAACCGTTTCATTTATCCGAAAATGAAAGATCTCGTTCTCTCTGTAGATCCAACTGCTATCATTGAAGCTTCCTATTCAACAGAAACAACAGGTGTTAAACGACCAGGAAGAACAGCGAAATCAGAAAAATAGTGAATGAAGATAGCTCCACGTAAGTATAACTTGCGTGGAGCTATTCTTATTTAGGGAACCAGGCTTTTTTCAGTAATTGGACAACAGTTTCGATACGATTCTCTGGAATACTGCCAAAACCGAGCAATACATACGACTCCTCCCTTATATTATGAACAGAATCGTATGTGGAGAGAGGGTATAACTTAATACGTTGTTTCGCAGCCGCATGAATAAGTTCTTGTTCATTCATCCCGTTATGAACGTGAAGTACGATATGAAGTCCAGATTGTTCACCAAGTACATGAACGTTATTTCCCATTTCGTTTGTAATAGATTTAATTAAAGAAATATGTTTTCTTTTATATAACGTGCGGCTTCGGTTAATATGGCGTTCCCAATCACCATTTTGAATAAAGGTAGCAAAGGTAAGTTGTTGCAGCGTAGAAACTGTTTGTTTAAACATACCACCAAGTTCTTGATAAGCTCCTAATAGATGAGGTGGTAAAACGATATATCCCATTCGTAAAGAAGGTAAAAAAGATTTTGAGAAAGTTCCCATATAAATAACACGTTCATTTGAATCTAGCCCTTGTAAAGAAGGAATAGGTTTTCCTATATAGCGAAATTCCCCGTCGTAATCATCTTCAATAATATAGCCTTTACAATCATTCGCCCATTTTAATAACTCGAGTCTTCTAGATAGCGGCATAATGATTCCAAGTGGAAATTGGTGAGATGGAGTGACATACGCTACATTGGAACCTGATTCACGTAAAGCGGGAATATGAATCCCTTTATCATCTAAAGGGATAGGGTGAACGCGGAGGCCAGAACTTTGAATCATAGCAGGTATACGGTGAAATCCAGGATTTTCGATTCCATATTCCTTTTTTGAACCAAGTAACTGGAGTAGTAGCCAAAGAAGAGGCTGCGTGCCTGCACCGATAATAATTTTATCAGGTGAAGAGTGTACCCCGCGAGCATGATATAAATACTTTGAAATATGTTCTCGTAGAACGAGCTCACCTTGTGGATCTTCTTTAGCAAACAATTCATTTTCATACTGAAATAAAGTTTCATTTATTGCTTTTTTCCAGTTTGTTATCGGAAAAGCTTTTTGATCAATAAGTCCTTGACTACAATCATAATCATATTGTTCGTTTTCTATATTGTTAGCACTGTTTGATGCAATTTGCTGTTTCTTTTGAATGACATCGATATCAACTTCTGCAACAAAAATCCCACGCTTCGGTTTACTTTCTACATAACCTTCAGCTAGTAATTGTTGATAAGCAGATTCAACTGTAATACGGCTCACATTAAGTTGCATAGCTAAATTTCTATGAGAAGGAAGGCGTGTACCGGCACATAGTGATCCATGAGAAATTTCTCGTTTTATATATTCGTAAATCTGTATGTAAATGGGTGTTTTACTTTGTAATTGTAAGGGGATAGTAAGATCCATTCGTAGACGCTCCTCTTTATACTGGCCTTATAAAAAAGAATAGAACTGTCACTTAAGTTAAGGGCAGTTGTTTCTTATAATGATGATATAACATTTAGAAAATTTTATAAATAGTAAGGAGAGATTCATAATGAATATTAGAGCGGTAGTAACAGAGGCAGACTTACATGATGTATTCCCGGTATTACAGCAATTACGAACGAAACTTTCAAAAGAAGAAGCAAGTTCTTTATTTCAAAAAATGAAAGAAGAAAATTATAAACTATTTTCGCTACGTAATGAAGAGGGTGAAGTTGTTAGTCTAGCTGGTGTAGCGATTTGTACGAATTTTTATAATGAGAAACATGTTTTTGTGTATGACCTTGTAACTGCGGAAGCACATCGTTCAAAAGGGTATGGGAAAGTATTACTCTCGTATATAGAGAACTGGGGAAAAGAAAATGAATGTGAGTCCATCGCTCTTACATCAGCGTTTCCTAGATTAGACGCTCACCGCTTTTATGAAAGAGAAGGCTATGATAAGGTAAGCTATTCTTTTCATAAAGAATTATAAAGAAGGGTAGGTTCTATATGACATAATATATAGAACCTATTTCTTTTAGAAAGGTTTATAATTTATGTTGTTGAATTATTTTTTATATAAATAATACAGAGAATGATTGGAGCGCTTATACTTGGAAAAAATAAAGAAACTATCAATCCCTAATGATGTTAGAGTAATCGTAATATCTGATATTCATGGAGAATTACCACTTTTAAAAGAATTACTACATAAAGTTAATTTTAAAGATAAAGATTATTTAATTATTAATGGTGATCTTTGTGAGAAAGGAAAAGATAGCATCGGTGTAGTAAACTACGTAATGAATCTTGTAAAGAATAATTCAAATGTTCACGTTGTTGAAGGGAATTGTGAAGTTTTAGTTGATGCGCTTTTAAATGAAAATCCTGGTCTTATCAATTATTTATGTACGAGAAAGCATTCGATTTTTAAGGAATGGTTAGAATGTGTGCATTTCTCTATTCATGAAGATACGTCTATTCAAAAAGTAAGGGAAGTATTAATGAGCCATTTTTCAAAAGAAATAAAGTGGCTAACAGAATTACCAACAGCGATTGAAACAGAAGATTATATCTTTGTACATGCTGGCCTTGAAGATAGAGAAGATTGGAAAGAAACGGAACGAAAAAATGCGATAGCAATGCCGGAGTTTTTCAATAAATCACATAGAGCAAATAAGTACGTAGTTGTCGGTCATTGGCCTGTTGTAAACTATTCAGACAACGCACCGTCTAACAATCCAGTTATTGATAAGGAGAAAAAGGTTATTGCGATTGACGGTGGAAATGCGATTAAAGAGGCAGGGCAATTAAACGCATTTATCATTCAGAGGACAAGAGCAGGTGATATGTTTTCTTATACATATGTAGACTATTTTCCAGAGTATGAAGTGATAGCAGATTTTAATGCGAATTCAGACATGCAGGGCGGGGTGACATATCCGTATTATTACATAGAGCCTCTGGAGAAGTTGAAAGATTATAGGATATGTAAGCAAAGAAAAACGAATAAATTACTCTTTGTGAAAAATGAATATATTAGGCAACTTAATTCAGGTGAATACACAGTGAAAACCGATATTTCTTGTGCACAAATAAGCGTAAGAAAAGGGGACATTGTTTCTCTCATTGATGGCAGTTGTTCAGGATATGATTTAGTTAAAAGAGATGGAATA
This sequence comes from Bacillus sp. BML-BC051, assembly GCF_019656175.1. Classification (NCBI taxonomy): domain Bacteria; kingdom Bacillati; phylum Bacillota; class Bacilli; order Caryophanales; family Bacillaceae; genus Bacillus; species Bacillus sp. BML-BC051. Next base: position 95,390 of record NZ_BPLI01000044.1, on the reverse strand, counting down.
GAAGGCTGGATAGAGAAAGGTATTTTAGTTGAGATAGAAAAGATGAAATAGGAGGTATGGAGCCTCCTATTTTTTTATTATCTTTTTATATGAGTAGATTGCTTGCTGTCTTTCATAAGTAAATAAATCGTACTCGGTAAAATGACAATCGTCATCCCTAAAATAATTGTGAGTATAGCATAACCTCTATACGGAGCAGAAACGATAAATGGAAGTCCAGCTAGGAAAATACCTGCTATTATCATTGAAATACTACAAATATTTGAAGCTCTTTTTTCAAGGTGCTTATCATTCCATTCCAATGAAACTGTAGATTTAGTCGTATCAATTTTGGAACTGAAATAGCCTATCAATATAAATAAAATCCCTAATGCTATAAATATGAAATGATCAAGAGGGAGTGCATAGCCAAGAGCGATGAGGGCGATGACAATATCGACAAAAAATAAAAAAAGTAAAATTGTGTTGCCTATCCAAAGGTGAGATTTCTGGTTACTGGCTGCTTTAGATAAAGCTAAAAATAAAAAGAATAAGAAGGAACATATAATTATATTTACGATAACAAAAGTGCTTTTATCCATTGTTGATGTAGGCGTTCCATTGAAGTCCCATTTCGTAACAATACTTGAAGGTAAGAAAAAATAGAGAATACTATTTGTCGTAATAATAGTGAGGAATAAAGCAATACTAAATCGATTATTCATTGAATCACCAGCTTTCTACATGAATAATTGGTATCTTATAACAAAATTATACAATATAATAAATGATATTTGTTTTGATTTTTCTGAAAAAATATTATAATTATATATGAAATAAAGAGAGTTGTAGGAGGAAAATTATGCAAAACGTAATAGTAAAAGGGGATAAAGTTACAATTCGTACAATTGAAGAATCAGATATAAACCCATTATGGAATCTCGTATTTAAAGAAAAAAATCCAGAATGGAAAAAATGGGATGCACCGTATTTTCCGTTTCCAATGCAAGAATACTCATCTTATAAAGAGGGGATGCAAACACGTTTAAAAGAAGAACCTCTATCTAAATTAATTATAGAACATAACGGCCAAATTATAGGAACAATCGGGTTTTATTGGGAGCATAAACCGACGCGTTGGTTGGAGATGGGGCTTGTTATTTATAATCCAAATTACTGGAATGGTGGCTACGGTACAGAAGCGTTAATGTTATATCGAGATTTACTATTTGAAAAGATGGAAATTGGTAGGGTAGGAATCACGACTTGGTCTGGTAATGAACGAATGATGAAAGTAGCGGAGAAAATAGGAATGACTTTAGAAGGTAGAATGCGCAAATGCCGTTATTACAACGGAACATACTATGATTCTATTCGAATGGGTATGATTCGTGAAGAATGGGAAGCGCTATATGTAACGGAGGGGTGAGGAAGTATGTACGCTATTATTGCTACATTTGATCGTGTGTTTACTAATACAATTATAGAATTGCAAAATGAAATAACAAATATCATTGGCACAAATCAATTAGCAGGAGTAGAACCTCATATTACATTAGCTGATTACCATGAGTTAGACGTTCATTTATATAAGGAGAAAATAGAGGAGTTTGTAGCAGTTCAAGAGAATATGGCTGAGGTAACTTTTCCTTCTGTTGGAACTTTTCCTACTAACGGAACAATCTTTCTAGCACCGACTATTACCGATGAATTGTTAAGAATTCATCATTCTTATCATGATTATTTTAAAACTTTTCATGATAATTTAAATTCATATTATGTGCCTGGAAAATGGGTTCCGCATTGTACAATTGCAATTAAGTTACATGCAAATCAGTTTTTAAGTGTAATGGAATATATATATGAAAAATTTGATTACGCAATAGCTTCAATTGAAAAATTAAAATTAATTAAGGTGAATTATGAAAATGGTTCTGCCATTTCTTCTAGTATATTAGCAGAATATAATTTTAAGAGAATGGAGACATCGAGATGACATATGTAATTAGAGAAATGAAGCAAGAAGATATTCACGCTGTACAATCAGTAGCGAAAATAGCTTGGCATGATACGTACGAAGGTATTATTCCGAGAGAGATTCAAGACAGTTTCTTAGACGAGGCTTATTCTGATGAAAAAATGAAATATCGTCTCGAAAATACACATTTATTCGTTGCGGAAGAAGAGGGAGAAGTAATTGGCTTTGCGAATTTTTCACCTGTTAGACTGCAAAATGAAGCAGAATTAGGTGCGATTTATTTGTTACCAGATCAGCAAGGGAAAGGGATAGGAAGTGCTTTATTACAAAAAGGGTTAACGGCATTAAAAGGAATTCGGAAATTATATATTCATGTAGAAGCAGCGAATGAAAAAGGAAAACATTTTTATGAAGCGAAAGGTTTTGCACAATTAGAGGAATTTGAAGAAGATTTTGAAGGACATATGATGCAGACAGTAAGAATGGTTTTATACGTATAAGGAGGACTAGGAATGAAGATATTTGATTTTAGTGAAAAAGTAGGAAAACACATATCAGCATTTCAATCTAATTTCATAATGTCGAAAATATTAAATCATAGAGGAAATGTACATATCGGTGCTATGCATTTACAAGAGAATGGAATAATTGGATATCATGAAGCAGTTGTATCGCAACTGCTTCTTATTGTGGACGGAGAAGGATATGTATGTGGAGCAGATAAAGAAAAAGTGAAGGTGGAAGCGGGACAAGCTGTGTTTTGGGAAAAGGGGGAGCTTCATGAGACAAGTACAGAGCATGGATTAATGGCAATTGTTATGGAAGCGGAGGATCTTGAACGAGCGATATTAATGCCTATTAAAGAGGAGAGTTGTGAAAAATGATAGAAAAGGCAAATCGGGAAGAAACGGACGAAATAATACAATATGCAGCTCAATCGCTTTTTGAAGGTACGAGGGGAAATTGTCGTTTAAATACAGAGAAAGCGATTGAAATTACAAGGCCGATTGTAGAAAAGGGAGCGTATTATTTAGTCGTTAAAGAAGAAAACGTTGTAATGGGGTGGATATTAATAGGGGAAAATACGGACTATTTTTCTCATGAAAAACTAGGGTTTATATACGAATTGTATGTTTTTCCAGAGTACCGCGGGAAAGGATTGTCAAGAAAGTTAATGGAGGCTGGTATTAAGGGATTACAAAAGAATTATTCAGAAATTCGTTTAAATGTATTTGCTGGAAATTTTGCGAAAGAGATGTACGAAGAGTTTGGGTTTGTTGAAAGACAGGTAATTATGACTTTGAAGTGAGAACAATAGGCTTGAACGGGAGAGGGGAAAGAATGAGAAAGAAAATGAGTATGTTTCGTATTTACAAAGGGTTTGTCCTGAATTACAAATAAGATCCGCGTATATAAATGAAATAGGCCAAAATAATGATGTATTAATTGTAAATGATAATGTAGTATTCCGTTTCCCAAAATATGAAAAAGGTATTCAGAAACTTCGAATAGAAACACAGTTACTAGAGAAAATAAGACCCTTCATTACGCTTCAAATTCCCAATCCAAGTTATCAAGGGTTTCAAAATGAAGTACCAGGGAAAGTATTTGCAGGTTATGAGATGATTGAAGGAGACCCGTTTTGGAAAAATGTTTTTACGGAAATAAATGATGAAAAGCAATTACAGAAACTTGCGTGCACATTGGCGAGATTTTTAAAAGAGTTGCATGAAATTCCGTTATCTACATTCGAAGATATTATGCAATGTGATAGTACTGATATGTATTCAGAAATAAATAGTTTATATAGCCAATTAAAAGAACATGTTTATCCATTCATGAGAAATGTGGCGAGAAAAGAGGTCTCAACATCGTTTGAGTTATATTTAAATGAAAGTAGTCATTTTAACTTTACTCCTAGTCTTGTTCATGGGGACTTTGGCATGACAAACATTTTATATAGTGCAACAAAAAAGAATATTTCAGGGGTCATAGATTTTGGTGGGGCGAGCATTGGAGATCCAGCTTATGATTTTGCTGGCATATTAGCTAGTTATGGAGAAGAGTTTTTACAACTATTTGAAGCCTATTATCCTAATTTAGAAGCAGTAAAGGAGCGAATGTATTTTTATAAGAGTACATTTGCGCTTCAAGAAGCATTATTTGGCGTACTAAATAATGATAAGAAAGCTTTTGAAGCTGGAATAGCACAATATGTATAAAAGCCGATTTTAAATCGGCTTTTTATTATTGATACATCGTCCGCATCCCAATGTCTTTAAACCCTAGTCTTTTATAAATTCGTCCAGCAGCTTGGTTGTTATAAAATAAGCAAAGTGTTCGGCCTTCAGTTGTAAAGTTCCGAATCATTTTATGTAATGTAAACGAAGTATATCTGCTCCGCGATAATCTGGGTATGCACATATGCCAACGACTATATAAGCATTTTGTATATGGGATATAACTCTTATATAAGAGAAATTTGGTGAAATGAGCGATTTTTTTGAAGATGATTTTTCATTCTGTATGGAATCGCCTTTCTAACTTTCCACTAGTTAAACTATTAAGTGAACAAACGACAGAACTTCAGGAAATAGAAAATTAACTAGATTTATTAAGTGTTTAAATTAGGGAATGAAACGGGATTATACGTTAGAGATGGTTATGGGATAGGGTGTCCCGTTAAATTGGAGGATTAAGAGAGGAGCGTATTAATATGCAACCATTAAAGGATGGAAAATATATTACATATGTTGCAATTGCTATTTTGCTTGTAGTCGCTATTATGTCTCATTATGAATTGCCTAAAAAGATTGGCTTTATTACAGGTGTTCTTATTTTAGGAGCATGTGCACTGGTTACTAATAAGTTTTACGAACGGATGTATAGTAAATTTCAACATAAATAAAGTTAATACAATAGGGGAAATCATGATGATAATAGTACCTATTAAGAGTAATTTTAGGAGGATTAACCCACACCAGTTGCTCTTTTAGTACAAATAACCTAGGGTTAATCATAATTCCCCTTATTCTCTTTATCAGCTATCTGTGCATGTATTAATATCGATTAAAATTGTTTCTCGTGAAGAGGGATAGTTTTTGGATTTTTAAGAGTATAAAAAATATTATTCTATAAAATTAATTTCCTGTGGTAAAATATTCTATATAAATATTAAAAAAGGGGAAGGGTTTATGGGTTTAATAAAAATTACTCCAGAACGTTTGGAGCAGTCAGCTAAGTTGGTGCAAGATATAAAACAAACTTTAGACAATATGCACAAAGATCTTTATAATCAAACAGAGTACATAGCGTCCCAATGGACAGGTGCGACAAGTCAAAATTTTTATCAAATGTTTAATGAAGCGAAACCAAAAATTTTTGAAGTTAATAATCTATTGGATAAAATTTCAGAAGAACTCAAACATTCTGCTAAGAAATTCCGTGAAGTTGATGAATTAGATTATCGCAGGGCTCAAACGAAGGTTCTGGAAAACAACAAAGACAAAGTTGATATCCTTACAGGTGATGCATCTTTAAAAGAAGGAAAACGTCTTGGTGGATCTGTAGAAGGTTCTGTGGTTGATGGAAAGAAACCTATTATTAATGATGGTGAATGGAGAATGAAAGCATTATCTGGAAAAATAGATTTGAATTTACCATATTCACTTGATACTGTCAAAGAGGACTTGATGGCCGGGAATATTATAGGAGCAAAAATAGAAGGAACGGCTTTAGAGAACTCTTTTCAAACGAAAGTTCCAATACTTTTTCCTTGGGGTATATCTGAGCGTGAAGTAACTATTACTCAGAAATTGGGTGAAGGAAACTTCGCAGTAGGTGTGGAAGAGTATTCAGCCAAACTTGCAACAGAAGTTACGACTAACAAGTATGAAGCTGAAGTGAATATTTTACATATTCCAGATTTCATTCCATTTATAGGAGACCATGATGTGATAGCAAAGGGAGAAGTAGGACTAGGTACAGCTGGTTTTAAAGTGCAATTAGGTGCAGAGACAGGTGCGTACTTTGGAGAAGCATTTGGACTTGGAGGATTTATAAAAGTCGAAAAAACAAAGGAGGAAAGTTGAGATGGATCCAATTAAAGCGGGGAAATATATTACATATGTTGCAGTTGTGATACTTCTTATATTTTCTATGTTATTGCCATATAGCCTACCTAAAAAGATTGCTCTTATTATTTTTGTTTTAATTTTAGGAGCCATTTCCTTGGGAGCGAATAAAGTAGTAGGACGAATATATAAAAAATTCAAACAAAAATAAAGTTTGGTATAAGGTAGAAGTAATCCAATAATAATACGGAATTCACTTGAAGTTTTTTTGCAAGAAAAAAATTTTTTCAGCAATTTAATTATTCATAGGATTTACTTCAAATGTTGTTTTAGAATCCATTTTCAAATTTTTAATGAAAATGGATTAGAACTATTACAGATGCTTAAAAAAGGAGAAAAAAACAAATGAAACTATTACCAATTGGAACAGTCGTTAAAATAGAAGATATAGAACAAATTGTAATGATTATTGGAAGAATGGTCATATCAGCAGATAAACGTGATTTTGATTATGTGGGTGTTCCTTACCCAATAGGCTATCTAGGGGATGAAAAAGTATTATGTTTTAATCACGATAAGATTGTAGAGGAAATGCATAGAGGGTATATGACTGAGAGTGAAATAGTTCTACGCGAGAAATTATTAGAATTATAGATTAGTTGGAAAATACGATAGGGGAAAATAAAATGGGGAAAATAATGAGAATCCTTGTAATCATTGGCATACTTATCCCGCCGATACTACTGTGGAGTGTTCCGGATACTCCTCTAAATGATAAACTATTGTTTACAGGTATACAACTAACTGTTGGATTCATCGCAGTAGTAGCGTTAGAGATTATATTTAAAAATCGAAAAAAGAAGAGGGAAAAATAGAGATAGACTGTATGGAATAACAGCTGAAAATATGTAACATGTATTATTAATCGTTTTACTTGGGAGGTGACCTACTGGTGACCTCTTTTAACGTTACTCCCATGGTGTAATGGAGGGTTCATTTTTTCTTTGGAAGAGAGGAGAAAATTTATGATTATTATTGGCACAATGGTACTTGTTATTGCAGGGTGGTTTTTCCCATTTAATTTATGGCAGAAACTATTTTTCAGTATTGGTATGATTGGTATTGGGATGTTGGCGTATGGAAGTTCAGTATTATTTAATCGTTTAGCTAAAAAAATTACAAATAGAAGTGAATAAACACCTAGAAATTTCTTATTGATTAGGAAATTTTAACAATAAATTTCCCATAAGAGTTGGAGAGAGTCTTACTATAATTAGTAAGTAGGGAATAGTCTCTTATGGTTATGGTGGAGGTTTTTCGTTTGAATGTGAGAAAGAAGAGTGATTATAAAATGCGAAAGTTTTCGAAAATAATGATATGTATTGGTGCGTTAATAATGATTATGCTAGGTATGATTGTATATGATACGTGGAAGGATAGAATCTATTTTTCTTTAGCAGTACTGTTTGTCACTGCACTTTCTTTATTGTGGAATATAGTTGTTCAAAATCTCATGGGAAAAATCAATAAAAAAAGAGAATAAATAACTATGAAACCGTTCCAATTGGAACAGTTATTAAAATAGAGGATATAGAACACCTAATTATGATAATTGGAAGATAGGTAAAAAATAAAATAAGCCATCCGTTTGGGTAGTTCATATACATAATTCTCTCTACATCATCTAGTGTGGCAAGTTTAATTGTTTCTTGGACAGGCGTAATAGGTAAGTTGTTGTCATTTAGACATTCACAAAAATACATTTCATTTTTGACACCTAGTTGTATACTCGGAGCGGTTTCAAATTTTTCTACAATAGTTGATTTGCCAGAGATTTTAAGCGGCCTATAGGCGGAAATAAGTGCCTCATAATCAATGGTAACAAATTCTTCTTTACTATACGGTATAAATGCATCATGGAAGCGGAGTAAAATCGATTTTAATGTTCCATTCTCTTTAAATACGCCCCATAATTCTTGAAAGTCTGTTTCATAACCGAAAGCTTCTAAATCCCCAATAATAAACAAGTTAAGGGCTGCTTCTTCTTTTAGGTAAGCGAATACTTGTTCATGATCTTTCTTTGTTAATTTTCTCATCATAAAGAATCGACCTCTTTTTTATTTTTCTAAATATTACAACTTAAGTTTTTTGAAATCAATATAAAATTTTATGTTTAGTTCACCAACTTTCGGAAAAACTAGGAAAGATATGACAAAGGAGGTTATGAACGGTGGATCATCCAATTCAAGGGTTAATGAAAGCGGCAATGGAAAATTTAAAAGAAATGGTCGATGTAAATACGATTGTTGGAGAGCCTGTTCAAACGGCTGACGGTGGTGTGGTGTTAACGGTTTCTAAAGTAGCGTTCGGGTTTGGAGCAGGAGGTTCTGATTTCCAAACGAATGATGGACAAAGAGCGAACGGTAACCCTGCATTTGGTGGCGGTAGCGCGGGTGGTGTTTCTATTACACCAGTAGCATTTCTTGTAGTGAATAAAGATGGAGTAAATATTCTGCATCTACAAAATGCGACACATTTAGCAGAAAAAATGATTGAATTAGCTCCACAAACAATTGATAAAATTCAATCGATGTTCCAAAAAGATGAAAAGAAAGAGGGAAATCATCATCCTCAAAACCCAGATGAAATCCTTTAAAAACGCCTGCTTACGAGCAGGCGTTTTTTCTTGTAATCACTATGTAATAAAACACATGAAATTGTAAATAGTTTTTGAATTTTTTTCTATGTTTCTAAAATTTTTCATGTTAAAATATGCTATAGAATTGAAACATATAAAACGAAGGTGGCTAGGTGCTTTGTCTGGAGGATCTGACCAAGTAAAGAATATGATATATATTAATGGTAATCGTCGGGGTCATTGTTTTATTACATCAGGAATTACGTTTAAAGAGTTTGCAAGTAACATCCCTTCACCGCTTCATCAAGTGTTGCTTTTGAAGCATAACTTTGAATGGACAGATTTTCATTATCATACTTTATTTGAATATGTTGAGGAAGAAAATATACATAAGCTAATTCAAGCAGAGATTGATGAATTTGATGAATTTTGTTGGGTAGATTTTGATGATGCAAGCGATTTAGATGAATTAGAGCCAAAAGAAATTGCGGAGCTTTTATATTTGGCTCACAAAAAAGAACCACTTGCAAGAACATTCTTTCCGCTATTGAAAAATAGATTTGTTTATTTTTCACATGATGATGGATGGTACAACAAAGTGTATTATCGTAGAATTGCTGATTTTGTAGGAATGTTAAGTAAAGTCATTCCTTATAAACTCGGTGCTTTCGGTAAGAAACGTTTTTCTTTGTTCCAAAAATCAAAAATTTTCCCAGCAATTTCGAAAGAAGTGATTATGGGGCTTATTCCATTAATGGAAGATGGTCTTTATATTGATCTAGCAGGGAAAATAGAGTCAAGAAGAGGTCTTGAAATTCCGGTATATGTAGTTGGTTCGTATGAAAGTACGGATGAGGTACTAGATAATATCGATGAATTGAAAGAAGAAGCAACAGAGACAGGTTGGCTCATTTTTGATAAGAAAGAACAGGAATGGCAATGGGTTGTGGACTAAGAAAACTTGGCGCATGAAGTCAAGTTTTCTTGTCATTTGAAAGGAGTACAAATGAAGAAATATTATACAATTGTGGGTGTGATAAGTATTATTCTTGTGACGATTTTACTTATTACTTGTCCGAAAGAATCAGATTTTAAAGTGTATGTAGAGGACAAGTATGCATTGAAATGTGACGAGAGTAGTTTTGAATGCACACAAAATGTAGATGGTAAAAAAGAAAAACTACAATTTGAAAGTACAGATGCACGAAATAGTGTATTCTTTATGACTGTAAAGCAAACATTTAAAACAGAAGCTGGTGTTACGAAAGAATATAGCGGAGTAGGAATGTTTGGTACATTTCTTTTTGTTTCAGAGAAGACTTTCTAGTAATAGAAGGTCTTTTTCTTATGCTTATGTTCATATAGATGAAGTAAGACAAGCATAGGAGGGGTAGTAATGAAGAATACATGTATCGTTTGCGGTGGTGAGGAGTTTTTTTCCTCAACTTTGTATGCACGTACGAAACAAGATTGGGCATATGCACAAAATATGTATCGATTTGAAAAGGTGTTTATTGAGCATCGGGACGAAGAGAATTATCCAGTGTTTCAAGAAATTACAGCGAAACATTGCTGTGGATGCGGTCATATTATGTTGTATCACGAATGAACACACCAAGTATAACTTGGTGTGTTTTTTTTAAAACGCTGACAAAGCAAGCGGATAGAGTAAAGTAAATAAAACAGAAAAACTACCAAAACCAATTGCTGTATATCCAAGTGTTCTTGCTCCGAAATTGACAGCTAATAAGCCGACTAAAATCGCAAGAGAGCCGAGTGTAACCGGATAAAATGCAATTGAGAAAAGCGAAAGAAATAAAGCGACATAGCCTACCATTGCACCGGTATTTGTACCTTCTATTTCATTTGCAATTTCTTTCCGGTTATGTCTAATCGGAATGCCAGCTGGTGATATTTCAGCTGCATACTCTTCGTTTTTTTCACCACTTTTAAAATGATGATTTCTCTTTCTTCGCATGTACATCCCTCTCTTTCAATTGGGTGTACCTATAGTATCCTACATAAAGAGAAGAACATGAGTATGAGTTAAACCCAGGTAAAGCAAAAATTGGAGAATAAAGATTCCATTATTAGCTGGTACATCTCCTAATGAAGATAAACAGGAATTTTGGAAAATGATGTAGAATGAAATGAGTGATAAAACGTGAAGGCAGGGGAATGTATGACGAAATTTAATTGGCATGAATCAGCAGAGAAAAAATGGGATAGTAGTGCAGAATTTTGGACTCAAAATAGTCAAGAGATGTGGGACAGCGGGAGTAGGAGTACAATCATTCCATTTTTTGAACAATATGTGAAAAAAGAAGCTCAAGTGCTCGATGTTGGTTGTGGTGATGGATACGGTACATATAAATTAAGTTGCGCGGGCTATAAAGCAGTTGGAGTAGATTTATCAGAAGTGATGATTCAAAAAGGGAAGGGGCGCGGCGAAGGACCGAATTTATCTTTTATAAAAGGGGATCTTTCTTCCTTGCCATTTGAAAATGAGCAATTTGAATCAATTATTGCAATAAATTCTTTAGAATGGACCGAGGAGCCATTACGGGCATTAAATGAGATAAAGCGCGTTTTAAAAAGCGATGGGTATGCATGTATTGCAATTCTAGGGCCGACAGCAAAACCACGAGAGAACAGTTATCCTCGTTTATACGGCAAAGACGTTGTTTGTAATACGATGATGCCGTGGGAATTTGAACAGTTAGCGAAAGAACAAGGTTTTGAAGTTATAGATGGCATCGGTGTATATAAGCGCGGAGTAAATGAGAAGATGCTAGGTCAACTACCTATCGAGTTACAACAATCGTTAACATTCTTATGGGTATTTATGTTAAAAAATGCATAAAGAAATGAAAGAATTTTTAGGAGGTAAATAAGTGCAGAAAATACAAAAAACTGATACAATATCATCAGAACCAATTAAAGGGGGACTAGGGTATATGACAACTACTACAACAGTTAAATCCGACATTGAAATCGCACAAGAAGCGAGTATGAAGAAGATTCAAGAAATTGCAGCTGAATTAAATATTTTAGAAGATGAATTAGAGCCATACGGGCATTATAAAGGTAAGTTATCTCTTGACATTTTTAAGCGCTTACAGAACGAGAAAGACGGTAAAGTTGTTTTAGTAACAGCGATTAACCCAACTCCAGCTGGAGAAGGTAAATCAACAGTAACAGTTGGTTTAGGTCAAGCTTTTAATAAAATTGGTAAGAAAACAGTAATTGCACTTCGCGAACCATCTCTTGGACCAACGATGGGGCTAAAAGGTGGAGCAGCAGGTGGTGGTTTTTCACAGGTTGTACCTATGGAAGACATTAACCTTCACTTTACTGGAGATATTCATGCGATCACAACTGCTAATAACGCGTTAGCGGCGTTTATTGATAATCATATCCAACAAGGAAACACACTTGGGATTGATACGCGTAAAATCGTTTGGAAACGTTGTGTTGACTTAAATGATCGTGCCCTACGTAACGTAGTAATTGGTCTTGGTGGACCAGTTCAAGGTGTACCACGTGAAGATGGTTTCGATATTACAGTGGCATCTGAAATTATGGCCGTATTCTGCCTTGCAACAGATATTCAAGATTTAAAAGCGCGTCTATCTCGCATCGTAGTTGCTTATAACTTTGCAAATCAACCTGTAACGGTTAAAGATTTAGGTGTAGAAGGTGCGTTAACATTATTATTAAAAGACGCATTAAAACCTAACTTAGTGCAAACGTTAGAAAATACACCAGCTATCATTCACGGCGGACCATTTGCGAATATCGCTCACGGTTGTAACAGTGTTATCGCTACAACAATGGCAGCAAAATTAGGTGATTATGTTATTACAGAAGCTGGATTCGGGGCTGATTTAGGTGCAGAGAAGTTTTTAGATATTAAAGCTCGTGCAGCTGGCATTAAACCAGAAGCAGTTGTTATTGTTGCGACTATTCGTGCGCTTAAAATGCATGGTGGCGTAGCAAAAGATCAATTAAAAGAAGAAAATGTAGACGCATTAGCAAAAGGTATGGAAAACTTACAGAAGCATGTTGAAACAATTCAAAGCTTCGGTGTGCCTTTCGTAATTGCAATTAATAAATTTATTACAGATACAGATGCAGAAGTTGCATACTTACAAGAGTGGTGCAATGAGCGTGGCTATGCAGTATCCTTAACAGAAGTTTGGGAGAAAGGTGGCCAAGGCGGAGTTGACCTTGCTGAAAAAGTGTTAAAAGAAATTGAAAAAGGTGAAAACAACTACGCACCACTTTATGAATTAGAATTACCATTAGAAGAAAAAATCCGTACAATTGCTCAAAAAGTGTACGGCGCAAAAGATATTGAATTTGCTCCGAAAGCACGTAAGCAATTAGCTCAATATGAAGGAGAAGGTTGGAGTAACCTACCAATTTGTATGGCGAAAACACAATACTCTCTTTCTGACGATGCAACAAAATTAGGTCGTCCATCTGACTTTATCGTTACAATTCGTGAGCTAAAACCATCTATTGGTGCAGGGTTTATCGTTGCGTTAACAGGAACAATGTTAACAATGCCAGGCCTTCCAAAACAGCCAGCAGCACTACAAATGGATGTAAATGAAGATGGAAAAGCAGTAGGTTTATTCTAAAAGGTTGTAATTCATCTCGTTTATCTGTAAACTATATATACATCAAGTGGCGCCTTTCCATCGAAAGGCGCCTGTTTTTTGGAGGAAATTATGTTTGATCCAACTGCTTTTGATAATTTAAAAGTAATCGTAGAAGGTGCTGTTTATGATTTTGATTTACATGGAGATATTCTTGTAACAGATCGAAAAGATATGATGGACCTTGCCTCATTAAGTCGTATATACAATATTTCATTTCAATTAACAGAGCCGTTCGAACAGTTAGTAGAAGCAACATTTTCACTATCTGTAGATGCAAAGAACTTATCTGGTGAAATATTGGAAGTACCACAATTTATACCAGGTTGTGAAATGAAGTTAGCATTTTCATTCCCGATAGAAAAGCCAGAGGTAGTGTGCGAAGAAATTGAAACTTTCATGCATTCTATATGGGGAAAAGAAAGAATGATTACGCAAAAACTTTCATACGAATATAATAAGCAAGCGATTTCATATCATAATAAGGTAGAGGTTCTATTTCAAAAAGCGATTACAGAAGACCATGTTGATGATTTAATAGCTGTTATTTCACACATGATAGAAACGGTGCGAACAATACAACATTTTCTTCAAAAATAGAGATAAAGGAGAAAAACAAATGATAAAAGATATGCAACCATTTTTACAACAAGCTTGGGAGAAGGCTGGTTTTAAAGAATTAACTGAAATTCAAAAACAAGCGATTCCAACTATTTTAGAAGGACAAGACGTTATAGCTGAATCTCCAACTGGAACAGGAAAAACATTAGCGTACTTATTACCCCTTTTACATAAAATTAATCCTGAAGTAAAACAACCACAAGTTGTTGTTTTAGCGCCAACACGTGAGCTTGTCATGCAAATTCACGAAGAGGTTCAAAAGTTTACAGCAGGGACTGAAATTTCAGGGGCATCTTTAATTGGTGGTGCAGATATTAAGCGCCAAGTTGAAAAATTAAAGAAACACCCGAGAGTAATTGTCGGTTCACCAGGACGTATTTTAGAATTAATTCGAATGAAAAAGCTAAAGATGCATGAAGTGAAAACGATTGTATTTGATGAGTTTGATCAAATAGTAAAACAAAAGATGATGGGCGCTGTACAAGATGTAATTAAATCTACAATGCGAGATCGTCAATTAGTATTCTTCTCGGCGACAATTACAAAAGCTGCAGAAGATGCTGCACGTGATTTAGCAGTTGAACCACAATTAGTACGTATAACACGTGCAGAGTCAAAAAGCTTAGTTGAGCATACGTATATCATTTGTGAGCGACGTGAAAAAAATGATTACGTAAGAAGAATTATGCATATGGGCGATGTAAAAGCAGTTGCTTTCTTAAATGACCCATTCCGTTTAGATGAAATTACTCAGAAATTGCAATTCCGTAAAATGAAAGCAGCAGCTCTTCATTCAGAGGCAAGTAAGCAAGAGCGTGAAGCAACGATGCGTGCTTTCCGCAGCGGGAAATTAGAAATTCTACTTGCTACTGATATTGCAGCACGCGGTATCGATATTGATGATTTAACACATGTAATCCACTTGGAGTTACCAGACACAGTAGACCAATATATTCACCGCTCAGGACGTACAGGACGTATGGGTAAAGAAGGAACTGTCGTTTCTCTTGTAACACAACAAGAAGAGCGTAAATTACTTCAATTTGCAAAAAAACTAGGCATCGTATTTACGAAGCAAGAAATGTTCAACGGATCGTTTGTAGAAACGAAACCGAAAGCACCAAAGAAAAAGAAACCAGCATTTACTGGGAAGAAAAAGCCTAGATAAATAATAGGGAAGGCGTAACTATTTGTAGTTACGTCTTTTTTATTTGCAATTGAATAATACAAGGAGTTTTATTAATGGTTATTAAAATGTAGCTGTTATCAATTTTTCAATCAACATATGTACAAGGAAGTAATATAAAGAGGGGCGAATATTAAACTGATGCGAAATAATAAAAAGAAGGTACATATATGGACAGGAAATTAGGAATGTTTTTGAATACGAAATATATTAAAGTAAACAAAGGATTACAAAAAGCAAGGGAATGGGGTTTAGAATATATTCAATTATATGCTATGAATACAAACTTCAACTTAGCTAATATTCCAATGGTAGAGTGGAGTGCTTTAAAGAGAAGCTTATCCTTTAATGGAATAAAGATTCCGTCATTAGCAATTAGCTTTGGAGAAAATGGAATTATAGGAACAGAAGCTGACAGTACAATAGAGCGATTTAAATACGTAACTGAAAGAGGGTTAGAGCTTGGAGCAGGAGTAATAACAGCTCATATTGGAAAAATTCCAGATGATGAAAAAGGTAAGATTTATGGTGAAATGGAACGGATTTGTTTTGAACTAGGGGATTTAGCTTTCAAATTTGGAGGAGTCTTCGCCATTGAGACGGGATCTGAAAAAGCGATAGTGTTAAAACGTTTTTTAGAAACGATAAACTCAAAAGGACTAGCGGTTAACTTTGACCCAGCAAATTTAATAAGTGATGTAAATGAAAATCCAGTAGAAGGTTTATTACTATTAAAAGATTATATAGTACAAACTCATATTAAAGATTGTAAAGAAGTAAAAAGTGATCGTTCAAGTAAGTATATAGAAGTAGCAGCAGGAAATGGTGAAGTGGATTTCGATATATTCTTCAAGGTATTAGATGAAATTAGATTCGACGGATATAACATGATTGAAAGAAATGATTATTTTGACGAATTGGATGGGATGAGTCAGTCGATAAATTTTGCAAAGAAGTACATATAAATTCAAAAGGAATAACGATAGCACCTGTAGAAACCTACATAGAACATAAA
Organism: Bacillus sp. BML-BC051; assembly: GCF_019656175.1. NCBI lineage: Bacteria > Bacillati > Bacillota > Bacilli > Caryophanales > Bacillaceae > Bacillus > Bacillus sp. BML-BC051. The sequence continues at coordinate 79,236 of NZ_BPLI01000044.1, read as the reverse complement.
AACCATTAGGGGGAAAAACAATGATTCATAAAGTCGGACAAATTATGTTATATGTAAACAATCAAGATGAGGCAGTTAATTTTTGGACAGAAAAGGTAGGGTTTCATGTAGTTGCAGAGGAAGATAATAAGCAAGGAATGAGATGGATTGAAATCGCTCCGAAAAGCGGTGCAGAAACGAGCATTATATTACATAATAAAGAAGTGATTTCTAAAATGAGCCCAGAATTGAATCTTGGTACACCATCTTTAATGTTCTTCTCAGAAAATCTTGATCAATTATATACAGATTTAAAAAATAAAAATGTTACTGTTGGGGAAATGGTAACTATGCCTTCTGGTAAAGTGTTTAACTTTGGTGATAGTGAAGGCAATTATTTTGCGGTTATGGAAAAGAACAAATAATAATATTGCTATGTGAAAATCCCCCTCAAATATATTGAGGGGGATTACATGTTTGAAGTGGATTTTTCATTAGAGAGTTGATTAATATAAAATACGCCTTTTTCAATAGCTGTCTCAATATAACCAATGATTTGATTAAACGTAAATACTTGTAAGTCTTCATGCAAATGTTGCTCCGGATACAACATATCTTCAAAAAGATACTTCCGAAAAGCTAATACGTTTTCTTTAGAAACCTCTTCAATATCCACAATGTGAGCCTCTTGATTGAGAAGAGAGAAGAGCCGTTGTTCGTTATCGTAATGATGAAGTAACTTTGCATTTAACAATTTAAAATCGTTATAATACATAGGTGCGATCGTTGCGTCATTTTCTATTCTATTTTTTAGCCACGGTAGAAAAAAGCCACTTAGCCAATTGTCATCGGCAATGAGATGGGTGTAATAACCTAAAAGAAAAGGGGAATCCATATGAACTTTATATTTTTGAAAAAAAGAATTGAAATCTATCCTTCGCGTATAGTTTTTCGTTGTGCCAGCGTAAAAGTGTGAAGCGCCTTTTTCTTCTGCTGAATGAACCGCATCGGGGGCTACACCTCCAAGTATGAAAGAAGTTTTATCTTGAATATTTAGTTTTTCGGCAATCCTGTTAGCGATAATAGCATGCATAATTCGTGATCCCATGAATGACACCTCGGTTTCAAGTATTCATTTCAGGATGGGGACTGAACAGTTAGTATTACTTTCCCTGTACTTTTTCTACTTTCGACCCATTCATGTGCTTTCCCTGCATCTTGAAGTGGAAAAGATTTCGCAGCTTTCATTTTCAGACGGCCGTCACGTAAATAACGGAAAACTTCATTTGCAGTTTCTTGGAGTAGTTCAGGACGTGTTTTTCGTGTAGTACCAAAGCTAAAACCGAGTATAGAGCGGCAACTTGCGTGTAAATCTTTCGTTTGAAAGTTACCAATTTCACCGCTTGCATTACCGAAATGAACGAGGCGACCGTAATAAGCAAGACATTTTAAACTTCTTTCCGAAACTGTTCCAGAAATAGAATCTAAAATTACATCGACCCCTTCGCCATTTGTCAGCTCATTGACTTTCTCTACAAAATTCTCATCTTGATGACAAATAACATAATCAGCTCCAGCATCTAAAGCCATTTTTCTTTTTACTTCACTCCCGACAGTACCAATAATGGTTCCAGCCCCTAATCGTTTTGCAAGTTGAATTGCTGTCGTACCAATTCCACCAGCCGCTGCATGAATGAGTACAGACTCACCTTGTTCAAGCCTTGCAACATTTGCGAGTAAATTATAGCTTGTAAAAGATACAATCGGACAAGCAGCTGCAGTTTGAAAATCGACTTTATCAGGTAAAACGAAAGTAAGGTTTTCGTTTGCGACAACGTATTCTGCGTAAGATCCATTTTGAGGAAAAGCAATGACACGTTGTCCAGGATAAATATTTTTCACTTGAGAACCGACACGTTCTACAATACCAGCGGCATCTATCCCTGGTATAAAAGGTAGTGCTTCATTTCCTTGTTTACCATAACGGGATTTAATATCGGCGAAATTTACACTAGTAGCAACAACGCGAATCAAAACTTGATCTTCTGAAATAGTCGGCACATCCACATCTGTATATTTCATCACTTCAGGACCACCGAACGACGTTACAATGATAGCTTTCATCATATTTCCTCCTAAATTTGATTATATAAATCATTTTAAATCGTCATTAGAAATTGGAAAATTATATAATAGTTATGTGTGATTATAAGTGAAGCTTATGAACTGATTGAAACATTATATTAATTTATATAAAAAAACTTTTGAAAAATCGAACGAAATATCAATTACTTGCCAATATATAGTGTAAGACAAAGGAGGGAAGGTACATGAAGGATGAAACATTGTATACAAATTTAATCCAATTAATTTTATCAGGCAATAAAGAAGCGTATGGCAAATTGTATGATAAAACAATTCAAGAAGTATATAAAACAGCACATTTTTTAATAGGCGATAAAACGGATGTAGATGATGTCGTTCAAGAAATATATATACAGCTATATGAATCGCTTCGTAAATATGATAATGAGAAGCCATTTCATCCTTGGCTAATCGGACTTGCGATTAAACAAATTCATTCTTACAGAAGAAAGAGGTGGATGCGACTACGTATTGTAAAAAAAGCAGAAGAGCAAAGAAAACCAGTACAAATTGATTTTTCTAACGATGTTGTAAGTAAAATATCAAACCAAAAACTAATCGAACTCATACATAAATTACCGTATAAATTGAAACAAGTTATTATCTTAAGATACTTACACGATTATTCACAAGAAGAAGTAGCGCAAATACTACATATTCCAATTGGTACTGTGAAATCTAGAATTCACGCGGCATTAAAAAAACTACGTCAAAAAGAGCACGTAGAAGAAATCTTTTTAGGAGAGGTAGGGAATATGAAATGAGTTTAGATTGTAGAGTTAGAGAATCTATACAAGAAGAAGCGAAGGGGATTATCGCCCCGCCGGATTTAAAAGAGAAAGTAATTGTTCAGATTAAAATGAAGCGCGGGGGGAACAAAAGGAAGAAGCGTCTTATTGCAGGAGTGCTTGCGGCAGCATTTTTACTCCCAACGACTGGTTTTGCGTATCAATCTATTATGGCGGATGGTATATACGGATCGTTTGAGAATTTAAAAAAACATGCTGGAGCGATGACGTTAGAAGCATATATGCGTTTTAATGCAAAATTATTAGAAGCGAAAGATGAAATGGGTGCGAAGGAATATGAAGAATTTACAAAAGAACTAAAAAAATTAACAAATGCAAAGCTTGCGTACGGGGATTCGAACGGTAATATTGATTATGATCAATTATCACCAGGAAAAAGAGAAGAGATGAAGAAGGTAAGTATGGGGCTTCAACCATACTTTGATAAATTAAATGGTCATAAATCTAGTAAAGAGGTATTAAAACAAGAAGAGTTTGACCGTTATGTGGAAGCTTTAATGACATATGAAATCGTACAAGTAAAGACAAAATCAACTGGTGGGATGAAAGTAGAAGAAGTACCTGAGGCGTACAAAGAAAGATTTATTAATGCGGAGCAGTTTATGGAGTATGTAGATGAAAAGGTGAGATAAGTAAAAAAGCTCATAGCCCAAGCTGTGAGCTTTTCTTATTGAAATATAAATATATTAACCACCTATTCCTTTTGCTAGCAATAGGAAGTATACAACTACTAATATTACGCCATTTAATGCCGTACCAACTATTCCGAATAACCAATTCTTTGATGTGATTGCAAAAATAATACCGAGTAATGAAAGTATAGCTAGAATCGTAATAATTAAGGTTAAATTTGCATTAGGTCCTCTGAGGATAAAGAAAGAACATATACTTGCGAGAAACATTAGACATGAGAATCCAAAAAGTCTATACATAATAATTCTCCCTTAGTTGAAGTGTCACTTAACTTAGTACACGATTTTCTTTAGTTTAGCATAAATTTCCTAGTATATATTGAATATGTAAAAAATAAAAAACGAGTATATAATCTATGTGATTGTATACTCGTTTTATTATTATTTAAATTTCCTTACCGCATGAATAGCGACTCTTACAAGTAATATCACACTTATAAATAAACGACCGTAACCAACGAAACTTAAAAATTGAACATTAGGTTCTTTTGCATACAAGTCAGGGCAGAATTATCTTGATTTGCTTAATAAAGTGAAAGTGGGAAATCCCTTAGTTATATTCCTTACTATTCTCTTTGTCTTTTTGTATAAAACAATCTAAAAGAGAATAGCCAGCTATTAAACTTATTATCGTAACAAAAGTTGTATTTATAAGAATAATATTAGTTAAATAGGGTAGGTATGCACCAACTGGTGAAAAGAGTAGAGCTGGAGAAAAGGAAATGAATAGCGTAGGCACAGTAATAGCGATAAATTTATCCGGTTGAAAGCGCCAGTTTTGTTTACTCGTTTCGCGATTAATCGATTGAAGGAATCGTAATAAAATGCCGACTATAAGAGGGAAGAGTGTAAAGTAGAATAATCTTGGATACACGTTAAAGTTTGCCTGCGCATCTGTATCTAAATAAAATTGAATTTTCACACCGACGAATAATAATAAGACGATAAATAATGTAAAGCAGAGGTATAGCATTACTTTTTGCATTGCATTCCACCATCCTTTACTCAAAATATATTCAAAAAAAGAAGAGATATACAATAATCACTGTTGTATATCTCTTCTTTTACGGTTAGTTAATAGTGGAGTTTGCTTTTTCTTGCTTCGTGAAATAATCTATAATGCCCATCGCGCTAATTTCTATATCTAGATGTAAAATGTTATAAACGGAATGATCTGATGGGACGTTTGATTTTGTAAGGTGAGAAGAGATTTTATCCATTAATACAGTTTGTAAGACTTTAGTCGCTTCGTCAAAATCATTATATTGTTCAAAGACCTCTTTTCCAGTATGAACGAAAATAGGTAACCAATGTTCAAGTTGGTTATATACTTCTGTAACATTGGATGATGCACCGTAATGACCGAAATAAATAGTATCTACATTCATACTTTGAATATGATTTTTAGAAGCAATCATCGCATCTGGTTGGAATTGTGAAGGGGATGTTGATGGTAAATATAGTTCTACACCAAGGTCTGCAAGTTCTCTATAATAAATTCCAATTGTATCGCCAGTAAAAATGCCGTTTGTTAATGAATCGTGAATGCTAATATGGTGTTTAGCATGCCCCGGTGTATCGTAAAATGTAAGTGTACGGTCTGCGGCAATTTTTAACGTATCACCATGTTGTACAATACGAACACGTTCTTCTTCTATAGGAAGAATTGGATCAAACAGTTTATCGAAATCTTCTTTGTATACAGCTTTTGCGCCTAAAATAAGTTTTGTTGGATCAATCATATGACGAGCACCGCGAGAATGCACATATAAAGTAGCATTTGGGCACTTTTCCATCATTAAACCAGCAGCCCCGGCGTGATCTAAATGAACATGTGTAACGATAATGTTTTTTACATCGTTTAAATCAATATGTAATTGTTGTAAGCCATCTAAAATATACGGAAGAGAAGGGGCTGCACAAGTTTCAATTAAAGTAATATCGTCACCTAATAAAACGTACGTACCAGTTCGTTCATTATGTTGTAAATCGAAATCATCAATCAGATATAGGTGAGAAGATAATTGCTCTACTTTTTTCATCATTACCACTCCTTATTTACTGCATGTTTCTATTATACGCTAAAATAGAAAAAAGGCAGAAAACGAAAGTTTCGTCTTCTGCCTTTTTAAAGTGTTGTTATTTTGCTTGTTCTTTATTGATAGACATAACGAACAGTCCAACTATGCCACCTACGATTGGAAGCATAATCTCTCCTGCTAAATTAAAGTAGGAGCTTAAAAATAAACCATTTACATCGATTACCCAGCCAATCACATACAATAACATCATATATAGTACGAAATAAAACTCGCGATTTGAAATCGTTTCATGTTGTGCAGTTTTCATAATGAACACCATCCTTTTCTTTTATAATGGAATATAAACTGTCACATTTTGTTCACAATTTAATTGTAAAACTTTCCAACATAAAAGTCTAGTAGTTTGTGTCGAATTTTCAAACGGAAATAAAGCGCTATCATTTTGGAGTGTAAGTACGTAATAAGAGCTGTATATTCATGAATGTAGTATAGTATAAACATAGAATGATAGTGAAGAGAGGGGTAAGGACAATGACAGTTTATGATTTTTCAGCTAAAACGATAACAGGAGAAGATAAATCATTAAAAGATTACGAAGGAAAAGCGCTTCTTATTGTAAATGTAGCTAGCAAGTGTGGTTTTACACCACAATATAAAGGATTACAAGAAGTATATGATAAATATAAAGACCAAGGACTTGAAATACTCGGTTTCCCTTGTAACCAATTCGGAGGACAAGAACCAGGTACAGAAGCGGATATTACTAGTTTTTGTGAATTAAACTATGGTGTGAATTTCCCGATGTTTGCAAAGATTGATGTGAAAGGTGATAAAGCTCATCCTCTGTATACATATATGACAGAACAAGCACCAGGTTTACTCGGTATGAAAGCAGTGAAATGGAACTTTACGAAGTTTCTAATCGGAAAAGACGGGAAAGTAGTAGGGCGTTTTGCGCCGCAGACAAAGCCGGGAGATTTAGAGGTTGAGATTGAGAAGGTACTTGGAGAATAAAATAGGAGTTTCACATTATTAAAAAACGCCTCAAAGAACAATGTAGTTCTTTGAGGCGTTTTCGTTCAACTCATATTATCAAGATTAAATCGCTGAATAGAAGTCATTTGATTTAGGCGGAGAAGCTGCTTTTTTCATAAGGATTTCCCATAAGTGTACGGATTTTTCCCATTCTGCTGCGGCCTGTCCCTTTTGATACATAGCGTTCTCATAACTGAAAGTAAGTTGTTGCATATGAGCCGAGTTGTAAAGTGTATCGATATGGAGAGCGTATTCTCGGAATGTTTGACTTTCCCCTCGTGGCATGCCAATTCTAGCAAATTGTTTCAAAAGTGCGCCATAAGCTTTGCTATAAACAGCATCACCTTTTCGGTATTTATAGAAAAGAATGATAAAAAATGTAATCCATTTCATTCTAGTAGCGAAGAGAGTGTATCCTATAATACTAATTAGTATCGAAGAGAGGAATACGTACCACCAAGAAAATCTATTTTTAGCATTTGAAATCTTTTTAGTAGGAGCTTCTTCTGTATCTTCTATTAAACTTTTGAGCTTTGCTTCATTGTTTCTTTGGTGTATTTGCGCATTTTGAGAATTAGTTTCTTCGCTATTTTGTATCGTAGAAGCAGGCGTATTATTTGTAAAATTATAGGGATTCGTAAATCCTTTTGTTGGTTCGAATGGAATCCATCCGTATCCAGGGAAATATACTTCGACCCAAGAGTGTGCGTTATCGTTCGCGATTTTATAAACATCCTCACCTTCAGCACCCACAAGCGTATTATCAAGTGTTCCTTCTGTATAACCTTTTACCCAGCGAGCAGGAATCCCGGCAGAACGAAGTAACACGATCATAGAGGTCGAGAAATTATTACAGTAGCCACTTTTTGTATCGAAAAGAAATTGATCAACATAATCTTGGTTTTTGGCAGGGAACAACACATTCATTGTTTCATATACGAAAGAATGGTCGGTGAAGTAATTTTCAATAGCTAATACTTTATCATATCGGTTGTCTTTATCATTTGTTAGATTAGCAGCTAAGTCTTTTACTCGCTGCGGTAATGATTCGGGAAGTTGCGTGTATTTTGTCATGAAATAAGGATTTGTTTCTTGGCCTTCATTTGTCTTTACAGCTTTCAATTTTTCTATGGAAAACTCGGGGATCTCATACGTTACTTTATATGAATTTAAAGTAGTAGAGGAGTCTCCGTCCATCGTATAGATTTTTTCTGTAAATGGGTCAATGCTGTATTCTATATTAGAAGAAGCCTCAACAGATATTAACCCTGCTGGATAGGTAAGGTGAGGATAACTTTTTTGCATGTTGATTGTTGCCTTTGTTGTCTCCGTTTTTGTATTTTGTTCGTACCAGCTCACGATGTCGTTTTTATTTTTAAAAGAAATCTTTTTTTGATTTTCAGAAACTTCCCAGCCTTTTCCGGTATAAAAATCTTTCGTTTCGACTCTCCAATATTGTTTGTTTTGCGTTTGTGCTGTGAATACAATTGTAGGATCCGCCTTAAACGGACCACCTAATCTCGAATCATCTAAACCATACCCAATTTTAGAAACTTCTTGCTTTTGACTTGATTCGTATGTGTTGAATTTTAAAAAATTCATTGGGTTTGGCCATTGAGGGCCAAATTTTGGAGCAAAGTATGCGATGGTTGCTGACAATACAATAAATATTGTAAGAGGTCTAAGTAATTTTGAGATTTCTCTAGCATAATTTTGTAAGTGTTCCATCTCTTTTATTCGTTCTATGCGAAGAAGACTAAGCATAAAAAAGCCGATGACAACAGTACGAATAATAGCGTAGTTTGCATTGTATAAATGTAAGTTATGAAAAACGGTGATATAAATAATAGTCAATATAAGAAATAACAACCCACGTTTTTTATGAATCGTCCAAAAAGAGATGAAAGCACTCAAAAACCAAAAGGATAAAAAAAATAAAAGTGTTGGAAAAACTGGAGAGATATCTAGTAAATTCCCCTGAAATAACAAGGAGGAATTTCGAGAAATATCAGTAAAAAATTTCATTAGCCAAGATGGATTTATAAAAGTGTTTTTATAATATAGGAAATGAATGATGAATAAAATTGTGACGATCTTTATTGGAATCTGCCACCTTGTTTGAAAAAAAGAGAGAGTGAAGCAAATACCTATAAATATTACAAAAATATCTAATCTACCTACGTTTGTAATACCTATAAGGGGCCTTAGCCATTCTAGTAAAAGTAGAAATGCGCATGCATGCATGAAAAATCTAGTCATATCCAATTGTTTTTTTGCCTGTAATGTTATCATTTGCTCACCTCAAAAAATACGGTTGTATACTGGTTTCCATAAACCACATTTACAAATATTTTTCGTTTTTGTAGAGTTTCTAGAATACTGAGTTCTCGATGTGAGAGTTGGTTTGCTTTTTCTTTCACGACAAACACCATTAATTTTCTATTTTTTATAGCAGCAAAGTCAGCCGCCTTTTGAATATCGGGAGAAAGATCACTTGTCACGAGTATAATCGTGACGGGCTCATAAATTTTTCTTAATTCCATTTCTACACTCCGGGAGAGCGGGAATACACTATCTGCTTGTACTTTCGCTAAATGACAAAAGATTTGATGTAACTGACTATCTCCATTGTCTAAAGGGAAAAAAGTTCGTTCTTTTCCGACAGAGACGAATGACGCTGGTGAATTTTGCTTCAAGACAGACCTGACAATAGAGGCAGTAAATGTGACGATTGGTTCAAATAGAGGGGATGGGGTTCTGTCCATGAATATCATAATATTATGGCTGCGCTGTTGTTCAAACTCTTTCGTCATAATGTTGTTTGTTCGTGCAGTTGCTTTCCAATCAATCCATGAAAAGCGGTCACCAGGTTTATAGTCTCTCACACCGACAGAAATGGTAGAGTCTTTTACTAAATTTATATTTGCTGAAAGTGCTCCTTGTTCGAAATGATTTTCCATTTGTCGATATGTTATATCTACATACTGAGGATAGACTAAAAATGTATCTGGAACTGAAAAAGTTATTTCTTTCTCTATCATACCGAATAAATCGCCAGTTTTGACACGTACGCTTGAAAAAGAGTGCTCTCCTCTAGGGATTGTGTCAATTGCATATTGAAACGAAATATTTCGTTTCAATCCTGGAAAGAGTATTACTTTATTCATATTCGTTTGTTTACAATTTGTAAATTGTGATGGCAGTTCATCTTCTATAATTAAATAAATTAAGGGAAAAGGGAAACTTCTTTTTATTGTAATCGTACTTAAAAATGGTTCTCCTGCTACATATTCGTCTTGATTTGTTATTCGTTTTACATCGGCGTTCCGTAAAGCATAGAAGGGGAGTAATAGTGAATAAAGGCCAATAGGAATCATACTGTAAAACAAAAACCAACTTACAAATCCTCCTTGAAGCATAGCGTATACAAATGTTAAGACTAGGCATAACGGAATGAGTGATAACTTAGTAAAATGATAGAGTGATCGTAGTATTCGTTCCATCAAAGGTTTATCTTCCTTTGAGTCGGTACGGTAGTTCGTGCAACGATTTTTGCGATAACTTGTTCTCCTGTAATTCCTTCAAATTTTGCTTCCATTTTTAGAATGAGTCTGTGAGCCAATACGTAAGGAGCTAAAAATTTAATATCGTCTGGAATAACATAATTTCTTCCATGGATAAAAGCATAAGCTTGTGAAGCTTTCATTAAAGCAATCGAGCCACGCGGACTTGCACCAAGTTGTATAGAACTATAAGAACGAGTTTGACTAACAAGCTTTACAATGTAATGCTTGATTGCCTTGTCCATACTTACTTCCCGTACGCTTTGTTGTAAATAAAGTAATTCTTCTATTGTAGTAATAGCTTGTAAATGGGAGAGGGGATTCGTTTTTTCCATCCGGTTTAAAATTTCAAATTCTTCTTCTGGTGTAGGATATCCCATTTTTAGTTTCAACAAGAAACGATCGAGCTGTGCTTCTGGTAAAGGATATGTTCCCTCATATTCGACCGGATTTTGTGTAGCCATTACAAAGAACGGTTTTGGTAACGGTCTTGTTATGCCATCTATTGTAATATTGCCTTCTTCCATACTTTCAAGTAAGGCAGACTGTGTTTTTGGAGATGTACGATTAATTTCATCAGCCAGTATAAAATTCCCCATGATTGGTCCAGGCTTGAACTCAAATTGGAGCTCTTTCGGATTATAAATAGAAACACCTGTTACATCTGACGGCAGTAAATCAGGTGTGAATTGAATCCGCTTGTAATCAGCATCAATAGATTTAGAAAGAGCCCGTACTAACATTGTTTTCCCAACGCCAGGAACATCTTCTAATAGTACATGACCTTCAGCTAAGAGAGCTGTTAAAGCTAAGATCATTTCTTTTCGTTTTCCGACCATTAACTTTTCAATATTGTTGATTATTTTTTCTATAATGGGATGTAATGAATCAAGCTGGTGCATCGTAATCCTCCTAATGTTATTATCGTTTTCTAATCTATTTAGTGGAAAATAGAATGTATCCGTCTAATTGCGGGCAGTAAAGATTCTATCTTTAATTCTGAGAATATTCAGATTATTTATCGCGATTACATCTAGTATAATTGTTTCCGTAACTAAGGGCAATATGGTAAATAATGATTTCTCGTTTTATGTGAAAAGAGAATAGGAAGTTTGGTTATATATTTATATGGGTAGAGAGTTGAGAAGTATAAATATTTTTCACACAATGAAAAAGAGGGACATGAGCATTGCTACCCATGTCCTGCGACTTATTTATTAATCTATTTGCCGGGGAGTAAAACTTTCATCTCAAAACTCGACTGGAGCAAAGAAGTTAAGTGTGGGATGAACAAAAACGTCACTCATTAAAGTTTCACTTTATGCTCTCGTAATGGCACGTGGAAATAAAATATTATTTTCTAAATGAATATGCTCAAATAAATCAGACTCTAGAGCTTCAAGACGTTGGTAGACAAGTCGATAAGTACCGCAAGCGCCTTCTGGAGGAGTAAAGTCATTTGTCACTTTACGAAGTTCTTTTATAATATTTCCAGCATGATTGTGCTCATTTTCTAGTTCATCTACTACTTTACGTAACTTTGTATAATTTTCATCATTTGGATTTTGTTCAAATTCTAAAATTAATGGGAAGTCTTCCGTTTCTTCTTTAATTAAATGCTGTTCTAATTCCATTTTAAGTTCATGAAATAGCTTATGAATTTGAGCTAAATGAGGCTGATTTGCTCCATGAACGCGTAATACTTTCGTCACATATGGACTTAACTGCGGTAACTCTTCATGTAAATAACGATGATGCTTATGAATTACATAATCAATCAATTCACGATAAGAAGCACTTTTCCAATCAATTTCAGATTCATTTAATCGTTTCGTATTATGATAAAGCGTATTTAACTCTGTAATTACTTCAGAAGCCGATAAATTTCTTTCATGAATTGCATCAATAAGCGGCTTATTACCACCACAACAAAAATCTATTCTATATGATTTAAAAAGATCACTAGCTTTCGGAAATTGTGTAACAATCTCACCAACAATTGAAGTTTCAGTAAATGTATGTTTCATATGAATGCCTCCATAAAGTTTAAATGTAATATCTAAATTAAGAATAGCGATAAATAAAAAACAATGTGGTGATTGAAATCACTTTTAGTGTGTCAGTTTTGAGAATAATAGGATTGTTATTCAACAGAGGACATTACAGAACCGATAGCGAAGATTTTTTGAGTTAGGAAATTATTAAAAGGGCATTATTATGATATAGATGGTTTACAAATGTATTTTCTATCAATCTAAGATTGTTTTTGGGTAGGAAGTATATCTATTATCCCGCGTTAACGGACAGTAAAACTCCCACCTCAAAATTCAGTTGAAGCAAAGAAGTTAGGTGGGAGTCGGGCTGTCCGTAAACGTCCGATTGGTGAGGGCTAATAATCAGTGGGGGGAACAAAACCCCCACTGATTAAACTTTCACTTTATAGGAGGTTTTTATGGAATATGTTTATCATATGGTACCAGAAGAACTACAAGGAGAATATTTAATCCCATTAAATGAATTGAAAAGTGTATATCCAAATTTATACGGTGAGTATATCCAAAAATATAAAGATCATCCTCAAAGGGAGAACTTATTAACACGTAAAATACCAAAACTAGAATGTTTATGGAATGATGTTGTTCATTTTTTACCATTGCATCCTTATGATATTTATAAAGTATTACTGGAAATAGGAATAAACCTTCATACAAATAAACTGTTTTACAAAGTTCCTATTAGCGCATTGAAGGGTCAGTGTATGGCAATATACAAGTACTCAAAGCATAATTTGGGTGGACCAAATAGAGAATTAAAAGAATGCGAAATAGAAATCATCAACTTTAATGACTATAGAGAATTAAAGCAATTAAATACCTGTACCAAAGAATATTACAGAGAGGAATATGAAAAGGGTAGAAGATTCGGGATGTTTCACCTAATTCCACATGTTCTTGTCAAAGGGAAAGTGGAGGTGAAAAATCTTGAAATTATAAATTGGAGTATTGCTCCAGTTAATGGCTAATATTACAAGTTTTTAAAAAATAAGATTCTATTTTGAATTGCTATATGGCTTACAAGAATGGAGGAGTAATTTAGTTTTATACGTAACAGTAAAAAAGAAGCTTACTAGAAGCTTCTTTTTTATTACTATTTTTCACATGCGACCCCGTCACCATCACGATCAAGGTGAGAGCTATAACCTGGTTGGTCTCTATATAATGGAGCTTTCCCAGCAGCTCTAACTGCAGCACAATTTTTGTAGTATGCATTACTAGTAGTTCCGGAAGCAGGTTGTGTTTGAGCTTGCTGTGCTTTTTTCTGTTCCTCTTGTTGTTTACGAGCTTGCTCATCAGCTATGCGTTTTTGCTCTTCTTGTTGCTTACGAGCTTGTTCATCAGCGAGACGTTTTTGCTCTTCTTGTTGTTTACGAGCCTGTTCATCAGCGAGACGTTTTTGCTCTTCTTGTTGTTTACGGGCCTCTTCATCAGCGAGACGTTTTTGCTCTTCTTGTTGTTTACGAGCTTGTTCTTCGGCTTGGCTTTTTTCATCCTCTTGCTTACGAGCTTGTTCATCGGCTAGACGCTTCTCATCTTCTTGCTTTTGAGTTTTCTCGTCCGCTTCTTTCTTTTTATCATCTTTTTTCTCTGCATTATTAGAAGCGACTTGTTTATTTGTTGCTGTCGTCTTTTCAGAAGAAGGAGCTGAAATACTTGATAATGCAACAAAAATGACAAATAAAATAGCAGTGATAATAAATTGTTTTTTTGCTACACCTGTCTTTTTAATTACGGATAAGATTGCTAGAACAAGGAAAAAAATAAATAAAATTAAACTTAAAGTAGCAAAAAAATCGATGACTGGGTGTTCAGATTTTGTAGTGCCCATTCCTGTTAAGAGAATTGAAATCATAAAAAGAATAACGGCAGGACGACCGTATTGTTTTGCTTTTCCATTTTTCTTAAAGAATGAAATGATACATAGAATTAAAAGAATAAAAGCAATAAAAAATAAAGCTGCACCAATATTACTCAAAATCGCCATTTTTATACCTCCATTTGTAAGATTTTCACTATTGATTATATAGGAACTTATTGGATATTACACGATTTATATAAATTTAGAAAATTAGTACTTTTAATAGACTTATAAACATTTATTTAATATATAAGGAAAAATAGATGTATTTCCTATTACATTTTTAAAGAGAATTCATAAAGTATAATATATCGATTGGAAGGAGGGGGTTTAAATGGAATTTCAATTATTGGTAACTTGTATATTACAAGAAAGTAATGCTTTCTTTTTAGTAACGAAAGTAGACGATGTTATTACGTTAAAAGTACCGATTACTGCGGGAGTAGCAGGTTTATTCTTAGCTTTAGGTGTACCAAGATGTTCTTAATTTAAATTTCTAGAGTAGAAGGGAAGGGATATACCTTTCTCTTCTACTCTTACATAATATTATTATGTAAACTAAAATATTGTTTTGTAATAGCACGTTTAAAATGGACATGCATATACTATAATGTTTCATTGGATGTTAGTGATGAAAGGTAGTTTTCACACGTGCATGTAATGATGTTCATTAAGTTATGAAATTAAAGAGGTGCTATTATATATGAAAAGAAGAACATTTGATATTCCAGTTACATTGCGAAGAGAGTGGTTTTTAATAGAATTAGCCCATTTAACGAAAAAATATGGAATTGAAATTGCAACTAGCAAAATGGAAGCTGCACCGTTTTTAAGAGATCAAGTTACGGAATCGAAAATAGGGTCAGGGCTCCAATTCGATAAATATGATGATGAGTATATCATTGATTTATAAAAAAGAAGCTGCGTATAAAAGGTTAGGATATAGACCTTTTATACGCAGCTTTTTTAGCTAGAAATATGTTGAGAAATTTTTAATGAGCTTAATAGGAAAAGGAATGAATACATGTTGAGAGAATAACGTTTCATAAGAAAGGGCAGTTACTATTTTTTCAACTATAAAATAAGTAAGAAATAACTAGAGTAAAAATAGTGCTGCCTTTCAAAAAAGGGGGAATGTTAATGAGGATTTTGAAAAGGTGTATGTTATTACTTCTCGCATTTTTTATTATGACTCCGATTGCTGTTAGTACGAAGGTAGCGGCGGAAGTAAAAGAAATTAAAGCGGGATTTCCAGATAAAGAAGTATTTACACCAGGAGAATGGTTTTTAGGTCAAAAACCTGCAAATTATGATGAGAATAAACCTCCAATTCTTTTTGTACAAGGAAGGAATGGGAATGCTGATAGTTGGTATGGAAAGACAGTGTATCACGATATAAATGATATGTATGATTATGCTTTGAAAGCAGGCTATCAAACAGTATTTATACAATTATATGATGCTGCTGGAAAAGGATCAGCTAGTCAGTGGGACAACGGAAAATTGTTAGCACAAAAATTAGAAGAAATATATAATCATTTCGGTAAAAAAGTTAATATTGTAGCACATAGTAAAGGCGGTATCGATACACAGGCTGCGTTAGTAGGATATGGTGCAAATCGATTTGTCGGAAATGTTATTACGCTTGCGACGCCACATCATGGATCAAACTTGGCGGATTTATCATATAGTTGGTGGGCAGGATGGCTTGCCTCTATATTAGGTCAAAAAGATGATGGTACGTATTCATTACAAATGGGGGAAATGGCAAAATTTCGTTCAACGATTGATAATAATCCAGCAGCTAAATTAAACCGTTACTATACGGCTACCGGGACCAGTATTTTCTGCTTTATCTATGGGCGGGTTCTATTTGTCATCATACGGTTCAAATGATGGATTAGTAAATGAGTGGAGTGCTAAGTTACCGTATGGAACGCATTTATTTACAGATTCCAGATTCGATCATGATAATATACGAAAAGGATCAGCTGTTTTCGCGCGAATTGAACCATATTTACGTACTTCAAATGTAGCTGTACCAGCTTTAGTAGCATCCAGCACTAAAAATATAGAACAATTAAATACAACTTCAAATCAAAATATTTTAGGCGGAGAATTGCCACAAAATCAGTGGATAGAGCAAACTGTTGCCGTTGATAAAAAGGCAGAAGGTATCGTTTCTATATTAACTGCTTCTTCTGATGTAGAAGTACAAATGATATCACCAAAAGGAAAAATATATACAAATAAGGATAGTGTTATAACTACTGGTGAAGGTGAATCTTTCTTTGGTGGTGCGACTATTAGAACATTTAAATTTGATATAATGGATGTAGGAGAATGGAAAATGAAAATGATGGCGAAGCAGTCGAAAGATGCATTTTTAGTTGTAAGCGATTACAATAATGACGCACCATTTGTTCTTCAAATGCCTACAAAAGTTAAAGCAAATAAATCTGAGTATAAACTGAAAAAATCACCTGTAGCACCTGAAATGAAAGGGGATCTTTCCATAACAGTAAGAGTAGTTAATAAAGAAGGAAAACTAGTCTCTGAATATAATGAATTACAAAATGTTAATAATACTACATTTACTGGTGCTTTGAAGGACATAAAGCAACCAGGAGTATACAACGTTACGATGGATATAAAAGGAATGAATACAGAAGGACAACCATATAATCGTACAATCGTTAAGTCGGTTTATGTGGAGAAGTAAGAAAGAATGAGAGATTTTTAATAAAAAAGTACCGAACATTTGTAGTAGAAGAGTTCGGTACTTTTTTCATGTTTATTAGATGAACAGAAAAGCATAATGGGAATCAAAAGAACATTTTTCAATAAAAAAAGATGCTGAAATAGCATCTGAATGAGAAGATGATTATTAACTTAGTTTTATAACTGTTAATTCAACTGCATTGATACCATTATCACAAGTTATAATACTTTGATGATTAAAACCACTATTATTTTTCAGTTGAAGGGTTGCATTAGCTGGTACTGTAACAATCGTTTCGCCTGCAAGTTGAAGGCATTCGTTATTTGATGAAGTATTCATTTGAAAAGCAAAGTCACCTTGACTATTAGCAAGTGGATTATTATTTAAAAATATAGTCATGACTGGTATATGTGGAAATACAGGATTTAAAGTAGTGTTAATCGTTGAAATGAAAGAAACTCTATAATCACCAGCTTGACTAAATTGTATAGTAGTAGGATTTAGTAAGGAAACTCCTCCTGCTATAGGGCCAACGTGATTAAATGGAAAAGGATCTCCGAAAGGAACAGTTATAAACTCTGTTTGCCAAAAAGTGCCGTATGCCGGAGAGTTTTTTTTACAGGAACTAGAAGAGGAATTGCATGAGCATTTTTTATATGAGCTAGAAGAAGATTTACATGAACATTTTTTATTGGAGCTTGAAGAATGATAGTACGAACCCAATATATTACCTCCTATTATGAATGAAGTGTATACTCATAGTATTTTATGCCTGTCTTATATAAAAGGTGATAGATTTGGATTATAAAGTGCTAATA
Organism: Bacillus sp. BML-BC051; assembly: GCF_019656175.1. NCBI lineage: Bacteria > Bacillati > Bacillota > Bacilli > Caryophanales > Bacillaceae > Bacillus > Bacillus sp. BML-BC051. Next base: position 61,516 of record NZ_BPLI01000044.1, on the reverse strand, counting down.
TAATGAAATATAGTAATATAAAAGTAGCTGTAACAATTCTTGAAGAAAAAAGGTTAATGATTTGATAAAAATACAAGCGGAATATCTTAGGATATTGAAGTGGAGCGGAAACGCATATTTCGCTTTCACATGTAAAAATAAAACCAGTAGTCTCAGTTGCAATGATGTGATCGTTAAAGCAAATGTCTATCTTTTAAAACGTTTGTATATTAGAGTTTATGGTTGTTTGCCTTTATTTACGTAGCGGGGCAGGAAGAAGACGAAAAGTATCGAATGAATGTACATATGTAGCATTGTTTGCTTTTGGTGTGAATAGTAGTAAAAGATACGTTGAAATATTTTAAACGGTAACAAAAGAGCGATTAAATAATAGAGGGAGCAACTTACATGGAAAATATATTAAAAGTATCTTCAAAATCAAAACCAAATTCAGTGGCAGGTGCAATTGCAGGTGTACTAAGAACAAGTGGAAATGTAGAAATTCAAGCGATTGGGGCGGGTTCTTTAAATCAAGCAATAAAAGCAATTGCGATTGCAAGAGGATTTGTCGCACCAAGTGGTATTGACTTAGCCTTTGTTCCAGCATTTCAAGAGGTTACTATTAATGATCAAGAAAGAACGGCGATTAAATTAATTATTGGTCCTAGAAAGAGAAGGTAACTGCAGTAACTCAGTATTGAAATGATATTTAACATAACAAACAAAAAGTGTCACAAATGCTTGTAAAACAGGCATTTGTGACACTTTTTATGTTTTATTAAAAATGAAATGAAAAACCTTAAAACTGCTCATTCTTCTCCCAAGATTCAACGATATAGTATGGGAAACCTTATTATATCAAGGTTTATAAGTGTTGGATTTCCTCGATGCTCACATTTTGCTCACATTAAATCTTTTTATTTGTTATCAGGTGTTTTCATTAGATTTTATTATGCTCTCGAAGTTTTCCGCTGCTTGTTGCTGCATGTTCTGTGTGATGTGGCTATACTTGTCTAAAGTCATTTGAATAGATGAATGTCCTAAGCGATCTTGTACGATTTTAGGGTGTTCTCCAGCCTGAAGCATGAGTGTAGCGTGAGTATGTCGTAAGTCGTGTATACGAATTCGGGGAACACCAGCTTTTTTATAATGATCATTCAAAAAGCGATGGGGAGCATCTATATGTAAGGGCGAATGTATCGTATTGCCAGTGAAAATATAGGCCTCTTCATTCAAGTGTATACCCCAGCGGAAAAATTCTTTCTTTTTATAGGAGTAGTAGGATTGTAACTTCCCTATAACAAAAGAAGAGATACTAATGCTTCTATTTGAAGATTTAGTTTTTATAGCAGCTTTAAAAAGTCCTTTTTCTGTTTTTACAAGTGATTTATTAACCAGGATACGTTTATTATCAAAGTCAATATCTTTCCATGTTAGTGCAAGTAATTCTCCGCGTCTCATACCTGTATAGATTGCAAGTAAGAAGAACATATGGTACTTAATATTTTTTTCTTTTAGATACTGGAGGAATCGGTTACATTCTTCGCTGGACCATGTTTTCATCTCACCTTGTTCTTCACGTGGTTTTTTAACCTTATTCATTATATTATCATGTATGATTTCCCATTCTACAGCGTGTTTGAAAATGCATCTTAGGCAGCGGTGGATATTGCTAATTGTACCATTTGATAGTCCTTTTTCTTTAAGTTCAGCATAGTAGCTTTGAATCATTACGGGCTTAATACTTTTAATTTTTTTATAACTAAATGGGGGAAGGATATAGAGCTTAACTAAGCTCATGTCTTTTTCATAAGATGTAATTTTTAATTCAGCTTTACGAAGAGGCTTTAACTTTTCCCATACATCTAAAACAGTTAATTGTTTGTCATCAAAATATATTCCTTTCTCTATCTCTGTAATCATCGTTGCAGCAGCATTTTGGGCTTCTTTTTTTGTTCTAAATCCACTCTTACTTTTTTGCTGTCGTTTTCCTGTGGTTGGATCTATACCGATATCTATCGTAAAAGACCACGCATTTCCACGTTTACGGAAACTTCCTTTCATATTCAATACCTCCTGTATCGTTATTTTTGTAAATTACAGTATTATGATATTTGATTCTGTAATTTACTTGCTAATAATTGATTTTCATAATGTAAAAGCCTTTTTTCAGCAAACTGTGTTGTTACATTGAATTTTTCTGAGATTATATATGCTTTTAACTGTAGGGGAGGAAGCTTTCGTAACATAAAAGTAGGTACACAAAATTGTTGTGCGAAGTTTTTAGCCTTTGCTTCTTGATAATCTAGAAACATTTGATGCATTAATAATTGATTACCAGAATGAAATAGGATGTGACAGGTCTCATGGCCAAAATCCTCCCATTGTTCTTGCTGAGAGATACGATTATCAATAACTAGGTTAGTTATTTGATTTCTTTCCATTGCATGACTCCCAAACGGAGCAAAGTACAGCCAAATGTTTAACTTTTTCGCAATCTCTATCATATCAATTTGCTCGGGAACAATAATAGATAAGGATTGGTACAAGTGCTGGATATAGTCTTCGAGTTGTGTTGTGTAATAGGGATGTGCTTGAAACAAAATATTTCACTCCATTCATATAATAAGAACATACGTTCTTTGGATATGATATAATAAAAATGAATCAATTGGTAGGGGGGAGAATGTGAAAAAATAAGCAAGAATATATTGTTTTTCTAGATCAGAACCCAAAAAATGAATGGCGATTTAATAGATGGAAAATCTTTATTAATTTTGGGAGTTTGTACATTTTTCTTTTAATTTTTGTATTATGAATTAAGAATGATGAGAAATTATAATAAAAAAATAAAAATGTAAACTTGAAGAGTTTACATTTTTAACGAATTATTAGTATTATATTTTTTGGTTAAAAAGTAGAATCAGTAGGTTTCCCAGTAATCACATTGTCAAAAAGGTTATCTAAATATTTTTGCCATTTCTTTTGTCTGTTCGTATCTTTATCATCTTCACTTAATAATGAATCAAAGTGATTAAAGTTTATTAGTAACTTAGCAATTGTTTGTCTAAGTATAAAGTAGTGATTAGTATTATTATCAGTTTCAAATACATTTAAAAAATCAACTTCTTTTCCAGCGTGAACAAAATCATTTCGCATTTATATCTATGAGAGAAAAGAAAACAGGGAAACAGAAACGAATACAAATTACTGCAGCGTTAAAAAGAGAACTTAAATGGTTTATTGAAGACAGAGAAGACAATGAATATTTATTACAAAGTAGGCAAGGCAGGAATCGTCCAATCGGTCGTAGCATGGCATATAAGATATTAAGTGGAGCAGCGGCAGAGTTTGGGTTAGATGAAATAGGGACACATACGTTGAGAAAGACATATGGGTATCATATGTATATGCAAACAAAAAACATAGCATTGCTCATGGAGATATTTAATCACTCGTCAGAGAAGGTCACGTTACGTTATATAGGTGTAAATCAAGATGCAATGGATAAGGCAATGACTAGGTTTAAAATTTAATCATTGCTTTTTCTTTTAGGATAGTTTAAATTCTTAGTCTGATTGGGACGGGATCACCACAGCAAAAGATTTGCAGGTTACGTTAAGATCCATTTTAGGCAGAAAAATATTAGTTCTCTGAAGAACTATCATCATCACTCCTGTTCGATAATCTTGAGAAAATATTTATCTGAATAAAAATTAACATTTTTTCAATTTCCTGTAATTATAATTAAAGGTATTCTGTTAGTGTTATACAAATGTATCTGTCGATCTATTCCATGTATGAATCTAGTCTGGCAATCAACAGAATATTCCACACACAATTGAAAAAGGGGGAAAGTTTATGCAAAGAATTTTAAAATTCCTGTTCATGTCCGTTTTTTCTTTGATTTGTGTTTTGTATGTTCAAACGAATGCTTTTGCCGCACCAGCATACGAGGGAGTTGTCAAAATGAAGCAGCCTTCAGGCGAATCTTTTGAGGGCACGTTACATGGAGATGAATGGTTCCATTGGGTAAGTACAAAGGATGGCGACGTACTTTTACAAGATCAGAAGGGGTATTGGAATTACGCGGAGCTTACATCAGATGAACTGAAATCGACGGGGAAAAAATATAAAATTGATAAGAAGCCTTCGATGGCGGTAAATGAGAACAATTTGAACAAATGGATAAAGAATTACAACCCTCAAGCAAAGAAAAAACAGGAGCACATGAATAAATTACAAAAAGAATCACCAAAAAATATTGATGGAACTGTCACTCCAGTTTTAGGAAACAAAAAATTACTTGTTTTGTTAATTGGGTTTACAGATGTTGATATTGCATATAACGATAACGATTGGAGTAACAAATTCTTTTCTACAAATCAAAAGTCAGTTAAGAATTACTATAATGAAGTAAGTAACGGAAAAGTACAGATAACTCCAGCTCCTGAAACATATGGTACTCAAAATGATGGAGTGGTTAAAGTGAAATTAGATTACGCTCATCCGAGTACATCGGGAAAAAGTATGGGTACGGTTATAACAGATGCACTGGCTAAAGCTGATTCTCAAGTGAATTTTGCTAGTCTTGATACTAATAATGATCAAGTCGTTGACTCTAAAGATGGCTTCTACATTGTAAGTTTTCTTGCTGGTAATGAACAGGCTAGTGGGGGGCCACTTCCAAACATTTGGGCGCATCAGTCATATGCTCCTAATACAATTCACGATGGTGTTACAGTATCAGGCATGTATACAGCGCAGGGTGAAAAACAATATGGTCATATGGCGACAATTGGTATACCTGCTCATGAGTTAGGGCATTCTTTTGGTCTTCCAGATCTATATGGTGACAATAACCGTGTAGGTAGTCTAAGTATAATGGGGAATGGAGCTTGGAATAGTCTTCAAGGGGAAGAGTATGGAACTACCCCAGATCATATGGATGCTTGGTCAAAGGTAAAACTGGGATTTGTAACACCAACTGTAGTAAATACCACTAATAACTTTACTCTAAATGCAATCCCAAATAACTATAATGTGTTAAAGATTCCTTTAAAGGATAATACGTATTTTTTAGTTGAGAATCGCGCAAAGGTTGGGTATGATGCGAGCTTACCAACAAATTCTGGTGGTATTGCGGTTTGGCATATTGATGAATCTATGAATAATAATTCCAGTGATCCGCATCCTTTCATTGATATAGAGCAATCAATCAGTGAATACCAAGACCCATTTTATTACACGAATCAAAATCATGCTGCTACCTTTGGTCCAGACACTAATCCGAATAGTAATACCTACACGGGAGAAAAATCAGGAGTAACGATTACAACTACAAGTACAAGTAATTCTGCTATGAATGTAGCAGTCACAAAAAAAGAAGCTAATTGGATTCCGCAAACAAATTGGACTTTAAAATATGTAGACAGCTATAATTGGTACAATTTAGGTACGTATGCCTTTGATGGAAACAAAGATACATTTTGGCATACCAATTGGAGTCCTGTAGCTCCAATGCCACACGAGATTCAAATTGATTTAGGTGCGACCTATGACCTTTCCAAATTCAGCTACCTGCCAAGACAAGACGGACAAATAAACGGAACGATTAAGGACTATGAGTTTTACGTCAGTGGTGATGGAGTGAATTGGGGAACAGCTGTATCCGTAGGTGCTTTTGCAAACAATACTAATTTGAAAGAGGTCAGCTTTGCAAATAAGACAGGTCGTTATATTAAACTACGTGCATTAAGCGAGGTAAACAACAATCCATGGACAAGTGCCGCTGAAATTAATGTATTTGGAGTGGTTCAATAATATATTTGTGAGGTTATCTAATTAAATCATTGATACGTTAGTTCAAAGGGTTATCATCCGCTGAGAGTTTACTCAGCATTTGATAACCTTTTTGTTCTATACTAGCCAATATGCAAAAGAAAAACATGGATTGATAAAATTTATATTCATATCTTAATAGCAATGTGGTGGTAACCCTTACAGTTACTCATAAATTGTGTACTATGTAACTCAAAAAAGAAAGTATTATAAATTCAATGATACCAAGGGATTCAGAGAAGGGGGCAGTTACACACAATATAAGATATGGGTAAGTCAGTAGAGCAAATTTTATGAGGTTAATTAATAATTGGGACATCGTTAGGAGAATTTAGATTTACCAAGTGAATTATATTCTCATGACGATGTCCCAACATTAATCTTATATTCAAAGTGAAAAGTATAGATGCTACAAAACTTAGAATAACGATGTGAGAAATGTAATTGATATGAAATTTAGTAGGGGACTGTACTTGTGTCTTAGACAGTGTAACTGATACTTATAGATTAAATTATTACTATTTTTTAAACTATGAAATCAGCAAAATGGAATACCATAGAAGGATCTGCAACGGAAAGACCAGGATTTGTAGGATTAGAAAGGCCTGATCCACCAACAACTTCAATTTCAAGTTTTCCACGTAATGGACGTTCTCCTACTAAATAATCACCTGTAGATTTAACATAAAGGATTCCGTTTACAAAAGAACTAATATCAAATTCTAATCGAGTACAACTCATTGGAGGTATAATTGTTAGACCAAGCCCTTCGAGAAAAGGTCTTTCATTCTCAGTAGTTATAAAGGGGAGTGGTGTACCTTCAACTGAGATTTGTACAGGAGGACAAAACTCGATTACCACATCAGCTTCTAGCGATTGTCTTGTTGGATTCTTAAGGATAATTACAAGCCTATTATTTGGTTGTCCAACCGCAGCATTCACTGGAACTAGAAAAGGTCCTGTAGTAATCGTATTTTTTCTTTAATAACATGTTGATTTATAACTGGACATAAAATCATCTCCTATTAAAAGTACTTTCTGTATATCTTATTAACATTAAACAAAAGGTGTACAGGCAGTTGTAACATAAGAAACACTGAATTATAGAGAAGTTCTTCATCGCAACTTATTTCCAGTAGTGATGGGGAATTTAATATTATTGGCAGAGTTATGACCGCTTTTTGGCAGGAAATGTGTCGGTTATTTTGGAATTAACGTGTTATATTTGTATTGTGGGAAGTGGCGGAAAACACAACTCGCTATGTTGTTTTTAAAATTCTAAACGGTTCGTAATGACGACACATAAAATCCGAAACCAGCAGATGGTAGTGGTTGAATGATACCGTTATTAAGGAGAGCTTTTGCTCTTCTTCCAGTTACTTAATAAAGTGCAAACAAATTGATGCAGCAATATTAGGTGATTGGAAGAAGGATAAAACTTCATTTACCGTAATTGAAGTACAAATTAATAATTTATATCAAAGCGTCCATTCGTGCGCTTTTTATTATTTGTGTGGGGGGTAGAATTTATATGACGGAAACACATTTAAGTGATGAAATTGCAGGGAAACATTATAGAAGAAGCTAACAAGCTGCATAAGTAACTCGGATTCAATGTAGATTTAGAGTTGATTATATTAGTGCAGAAAAGATTATTGATCGTCTTGAAGAGACTAGAGTTATTGGTCCATATGAAGGAAATAAACCAAGAGTAGTATTAATTAAAGAGTAGCATCCAAAACGGGTGCTTTTTTCTTTGTTATATAGAAATTACACATTAAACGTATTTAAATACTGTTTTAGGTATAACATGAATTGACTCATCAATGGTACAGATAACGGATATTTTTCTATTTAGATTAGATGTTAAATGTACCGTGAAACTCTTGGAAATACAATGCTGGAAAAATATAATGATATTGGTATATTACAGGAGAAGGCGCAATTGTAGGAGTAAAGGGGATATGCCCAGGTTGCATACCATATTGATCATATGAAGGATATTGAGGTAAATGTTGCCAAGCAGAAGCTGGAGCTACAACAATCCTCATCGGTAAAGGATTCATAATATAATCACTCCTGAAGTAGTATTCATGTAATAGGGTATGCGCTCACTGAATATAGATGTGCACAATCTAGGCCTATAAACATAATAATTAACGAACAGAAAATACGATTACTAATCTTATGATGTGTCCATTAGGGATGTTTTATTTTTAGAACAAACATGTGTATAGCAATTAGAGCAGGCGCTGCCGTGATCTGGGTGGCGTCTTGTTTGTTGTTAAGGAAAGATAAGCGCAAACGTGTTGCATTTATTATGAGGTGATACATATGGAATTAGAATTATTAAATGATTTAACAGCAGAGTTAAAGACACGAGTTTTATCTGATGCAGTTACATGGGAATTAATGTTATTGTATTGGATCATTTAGAGAGAATGACAGATAAAACAAAAATGAATGAAATGGGTATAGGGATGTATGGTGTTAAATGGGAAGATGTTAATTTGAAACCATATGCAGCGCTAGATAATGTTATTGGTGTTAATGATGCTCATCTTATTAACGGCCTTTCTCCTGGTCATATAAAGAATCTATGTGCAGCAGGTGCTATTGAATCCAAAAAGGTCGGCAATACGTGGATTTTAGATAATGAGAGATTTAGAGTATGGTTTGAATGCTCCCAATTAAACGAAACAAACTCAACACAACCCAAATATTGTAAGGGGTGATGGTATTGTCAAATGTACAATATACTGCTCATGCAAATAATGATAGTAAAGATGCTACAGAATATGTAAATGCATTAGCTTATATATCTTCATTTTTGTTAGCTTATTCTGATTAGAAAGTTATCGATAAATTGCTAACTCAATCCAATGAAAAAGAAACTGAACTAATTAATGGTATTTTAAGTGGATTGCAACTGCGTTTGTCCGAAAACTAGTGTCTCAAAAACAAATGGATTTATAACACCCCTTCTTACATTCGATATGAAGGGGAACAAACTAATACTTCAAGTTCTGTAGTCGGAAAACGTGTTGTTTCTAAAGTGGACGACCTTCGTTTCTATGACTCTGCTTCTTGGTCTGATAAAGATGTAGCAGGAACGGTAGATGAAGGACTTGGATTTACTATTGATGCTAAAGTATCTGTTAATGGTTCACCACAATACAAAGTACACAACAGTAAAGGCACAACATACTATGTAACTGCAAATGAAGCCTATGTGTATGTAAAGTAGACTGACAATAATAAAGATATAATTATAGAATCGTTAAAGCGAAGAATTAGGAAAGTAGAAGAAGAAAACAAACAATTACGGAATCAATTAAAAGTAGCATACGCAGATGTATACCAACGGATATAAGTAAATAGAAAGATGTAATTTTATCGTACACACTTAACATTTATCACTCTTTTAATTAAAGGTATAGGAAACTTCACACAAGTTCCCCTATACCTTTGATCATATTAGCTTTTCTGGTCAGAAGGATGATCAATTGAATCAGCTAGTTTATACCAACTCTGTACAAAGAAAAGAGAAAATATAGAACATATATTTCTAGTAAAATTGTATGTTATGCTGTTAACCTAAATATTTGATAAATTAATTCTTTTTGATTTTGAACAAACTAATCACGTAAATCAATCTGTTCTTTTTTATCATATATGTGCTTTTTACTTCTCCAAGAATGGATATATATGCGAAAAGACCTTAGTCTTAACATAGAATGTACACGTTTCTTAATAAAGTGTTACTCTTGTTCTACAATGCTATTCAAATATTTGAGAGGTCTCGTTTGGGTCATAGTAACATATTACATTTCTAAATTATATCTATACGTTATCAGATCAACATAAGCCAATAACAATTAGTTAATGGAAGATTAGGTGCCTCTGAGATTACTGTTGTATTATATCCCACAATAAAACTAGCTGGTACAGTTGCAGAAGCCCACCCTGCAGTGAAAAATTGGTTTGCAATTGTATTACTCGAACTGAAAATAGGTGTTTGACCGGTAGAACTCGAGTCAATTCCGATAATTCCCTTTCCGGCGGTATTTTGAACACTGTTTCCAATAACTTCAATAAACTTAAAAATATTAAAATTAGCATTAAACAGTAAGACAGGTACATTTCCTTCATTAACTGTTGTATTGCTTAGAAGAAATAACCCGAAATTTGTACCAACAAATTCTTCAATTACTAATAGATGTCTCAATGTAAAAGGAGAAGAATTATCTTGATTATTATTGCTTACTATTAAATTCCCTTGTAATGTCCCAGAATTAACAGTTATATTAGTGATGATAATAAATCTGCATCATGTGTTACCTGAATCAGAGACAAAGGTATTACTGTCAATAATACTTTGCCCTGAAGTAGAGGAAATAATGATATAGAAATACCCATTGTTAGGTGAAGCAGCAGGTGCATAGGTAAAGTTGCAATTTGTTATTTGAAACTCAGTTGCTACAATAGCGATACCGAGTTCACATACTGAAATTTCACAACTATTGATATATATCCCTGTTGCTGACAAATTATTAACTGAAATAACAGACTCAACTCCTAAAACAGAGGGGAAATTTTGGATGATAGACATGTTTCGGAAAATAACATTGGATACTGTAACATTAAACATAGAGATTACAGTATTCAATGTAGTAATAACGGTAGTTGCCCCTATTCCTTGCCCCTCAATTGTTACTGATTTATTAACAGTGACAGTGGATGTAATTATAAAAGTCTCAGCATCAAGCAATAGTCTGTCACCGTTATTAGCCACAGCTAAAGCTGCATCAATTGTCGTATAGGTTTGCGTTGATTGTGTTTCCGGTAGGAGCTGGAATAGCTCTGACCATCGGAGGAACTGGCTGAGAGAGCTTATAATACGTGATACCTGTGGATAGGTCAATGTAAATATCCCCTAAATCTCCAATGGCGCATGTTGGAGCACCAACTCCTGTTAAAACCGTAGTACCTGTGGGTCCTACAGGACCTGTTGGGAAAGTAAAGGGAGGAATAGCTGGAAGTGTTGGCCCCACTAGATTAGGATTAAAGGCCGCAGCCTGAATTCCCTCCCATTTTTTTTGCTCATTTGGTTTATCGAACATATTATTACCTCCAAACAAAATACACTCATTCCTTGGATGAGGAAACAGCTTGCACCTCTACATTAGTCTATGTAGAAGTGTGTCAACAATTTCCCTATAAGTTATGGTAACCCTTTCATTCGGTTCATTTATTAAATGGACTAATAGAAAATATTTTCAGTAAATAGTAACTCATCATTATCATAAAAAACGGTCTGTTTATAATAAGACAGGTATGGAATTTTTATAAATGTATAAAAAATACAGATAAACCCTCATTTTTTTAGTTCAATGTGTTTACTGATTCCAAAAAAGGTGATTTTTGTTTAGCAAGAAGTAAAAAGGTTTCTACATATTAGTCATATATAATATGTAGAAACCCATATTTTTTATGGTTTTTACAATTTAGGTCTTGATAATACAAGGATTCCATTTCACCATACCTCTTCCACGTACTGCAGGAAAGCCGTTATATTCCATGATGTAATACCTCACTTTTGTTTTTTTTAACTTCACTATAAACGAATATGTGTTCTTTTTGAGGTTTAAAAAGGGACCATTTTGTTAACATGAATATTCAAAAATAAGTTTTTCAAGTTAGAATATTCAAAAACTTGTTTATGCAAACAAGTATGTCATGGTAACATTTAACAAAAGGGGGTAGAAGTAGATGAGTGTTGACATTATTTCTAAAGAAGAAATCACAAAATTATTAAACGACTGGTATCAAGCTATGATTTCACAACGTGTATTACAGTCTCAGAAAATAAAAGAAGATATTGCAAATAAAATCAATAATATTAAGGAAGACCAAACAATATTAGTCTACTACGCTTTATTGAATGCACGGTATAACCTGCTAATTCGGGATATGGATAGTACAAAAGATATTCTGGACAAAATCGAGCCTTTACCAGAGTCTACAGAAACATTTTTAGAGTACTATCATCATTTATTTAAAGCAATTTACGCTATTAATACAGCAAATCATAGTGAAGCAAGAATGCAATTTGAAAAAGCTGAAACGTTTTTAGAGTATATGCATGATGAAATTGAAAAAGCTGAATTTAATTATTGGCTTGCAGTCCATTACTATCACGTATTAAAACCGATCCTAGCAGTTCAATTTGCTACAAAGGCGAATGAAGTATTTTCAATTAGTCCAGGGTATGAATTAAAAACTGCAGCATGCTTAAATACTTTAGGGATGGCACACATACGACTAAATGAATTCGAAAGTGCAGAGGAATATTTACTTTCAGCACTAGGTACCTTCCAAAAATCTAATGATGAACTTCTTATTAAACGAGTTAAGCATAATTTAGGACTTTTATACGCAAGTCAAAACATGCCAGAGTTAGCAATTAAACACTTAGAGGATTCATTAGAAAATAACGCTAAAACTATGTTTCTTTTAGCAAGAGAACATTTTAAGTTAGGTTATAGTCATATCGCTAATGAATATATTGAGAATGGCTATAAGATTAGCGACTTATGTTATCGTCATCATTTCCGAATTTTAAAAGCAGTACATAACTATGTACGGCAAGAAGAATTAGAAAATGTGGTCATAGAAGGTATTTCGTATTTTGAAAAAGAAGAATTATATGATTGGGTAAAAGAATATGCTTCTCTTTTAGGTGAAATATTCTATGGTTCAGAAAATCACAGAAAAGCAAGCAAGTATTTGCACATAGCTTTAGATGCAGACAAAAAGAGCATAGAAAGAAGGGCGCTAAAATGAAAAAAGCAATCGTATTAATGATGATGTTATCCGCTGTTTTTACTTTTGGTCTTACTAATGTAAAAGACATACCACAAAACGAAGCAATTGAAGTGTTTATGGATCATGGAGAACATATTTAAAACCTAAGGAAGAGGGCGCTTATAGTGTCCTCTTTTTAATATCTATTATTTATATGATGAGGTTGCGGGTACGTCTTTCGGTTATTGTTTGATAAACGTAAGATGTTTCTAAAAATGTGTATACAAAGGTGTGATTTTGTACTGTATATGTTCACATATTTGCTCACATTTTGTTCACGTACTATATAAAAAAGTATGAAAATCTATAAAAATAATTATTTCAATAAAATTTGTTTTAGATATTAAAAAGTGCCAAAACCCTTGTGGTATAAGGGGTTTGGCACTTTTGTGTTTTTTATATTTTATCAAATAAACAATCCTAAAACTGCTCATTCTTCTCCCAAGATTCAACAATATAATGTGCAATCGTCGGATTGAATCCTTTTCCAACTAAAAACATAATCGCAGCAACTTCAGTTAAAGCATGTTTGTGCGATGTATGTTTTGCTTCATTTAAACCGTAATCTACCCAAGGTTTTACGAAATCTAGTACAGGTTTCTTTAAAGGTAAAAACTGTGTACCGACAACTTGTTGAATTTGTTGTTGTGTTGGTTCTGTAATCGGTCCAGGCGGTAAGATTTGCGGCTGTGTAATATCAAATGTTGGTCCTGGTGGTAAGATTTGTGGTTGCGTTGGATCAATTGTTGGTGGTTTAGGTGGTGAGACACGCGCGTCGTAGTTTGGTTGGTACATTTGTTGTTGGTATTGCGGTTGTTGCGGCTGAGTTGCGTATGAATTTTGTTGATATTGTTGCTCTTGATTTTGTGGTGCTGCATATGGATTTTGTTGATATTGTTGCTCTTGATTTTGTGGTGCTACATATGGATTTTGCTGATATTGTTGTTCTTGATTTTGTGGTGCTACATATGGATTTTGCTGATATTGTTGCTCTTGATTTTGCGGTGTTTCGTATGGATTTTGTTCATATTGTTGCTCTTGTTCTTCATATTGCTCTGTGTATCTTTGGTCCTGTTGCTGAGGGTAAAATGGTTGTTGTGGATAAGGCGGTTGATTATTATAGAACATATTTATTCCTCCTTCATGATGATGCTTACCACTCAGTGTATGGGCGGACAAGAAAATATGTGATGAAAAAATGCGGGCGTGTTACAATAAGTAACTGGGTGAAGATAAAATGACAAAACAAGAAAAGATTCAAAAAACAATTACTTTTGTAAAACATATTTTAGAAAAAGATGCGAGTGGGCATGATTGGTATCATATTGAACGCGTACATAAACTGGCGATTTCTTTATCCGAGCAAGAAGGAGGAAATCGTTTTATAATTGAAATGGCAGCATTACTTCACGATGTGGCAGATGAGAAGTTAAATGAAAGCGAAGAAGCAGGAATGAAAAAAGTTTCTGATTGGTTAGAAGAATTACATGTGGGAGAAGAGGAAAGTAAACATGTTCTTCATATCATTGCCAATATGTCTTATAAAGGTGGTTATGGCGGTAAAGTGGAGTCACTTGAAGGGAAGCTTGTTCAAGATGCGGATCGCTTAGACGCACTTGGAGCAATTGGAATAGCTCGCACATTTGCGTATGGTGGAGCGAAAGGGAGATTAATGTATGATCCAACTATTCCTCCGCGTGAAGTGATGACGAAAGATGAATATAGAAAAAATAACGATCCGTCTTTAAATCATTTTTATGAAAAACTTTTGAAACTAAAAGACTTAATGAACACGAACGCAGCAAAACAAGAGGCTGAAGTTCGTCATCGTTATATGGAACAGTTTATTGAACAATTTATGAAAGAGTGGAATGCACAAATATGAAAATGTTAACTGTGGAAAACTTATCGAAATCATACGGAGAAAAACCGTTATTTGATGGATTATCATGTAGTATTACAGAAGGACAACGTGTCGGAATTATTGGTGTAAACGGTACTGGTAAATCGACATTATTAAAAATTATTGCAGGGTTAGAAACTCCTGATACAGGTGATATGACGCATTCACGTGGGTATACAATTAGTTATTTATCACAGCAACCAGAGTTTGATGAAAAACTAACAGTATTAGAGCAAGTGTTCCATGGTGATACACCTTTAATTCGTCTTCTTCGTGATTATGAACAATCGTTATTAAATATCGAAAAAGATCCAAGTAATGAAAAAGTACAGGAACAATTATTTGCAGTGCAGCAACGTATGGATGCAATGAGTGCGTGGGAAGCAAATGCGAATGCAAAATCGTTATTAACGAAATTAGGAATTACTGATTTTACAGCAACTGTTGGAAACCTATCTGGTGGACAAAAAAAGCGTATTGCAATGGCGCAATGTTTTATTGAAACACCTGATTTATTAATTTTGGATGAGCCTACGAACCATCTTGACCATGAAACAGTGGAATGGTTAGAAGAATATTTAGCAAGATATACAGGTGCGGTATTACTTGTAACCCATGATCGTTATTTCTTAGATCGTGTGACGAATCGTATTTTCGAATTAGATAATGGAAAACTGTATAGTTATGAAGGGAATTACAGTACGTTTTTAGAAGCGAAAGCACTTCGTGAAGAACAAGAAATTGCGCAAGAATCAAAACGTCAAAACTTATATCGCCGTGAACTAGCATGGATCCGCCGCGGTGCAAAAGCTCGTTCGACAAAGCAAAAAGCACGTATTCAACGATTTGATGAGTTAAAAGGTCAAGAAGGACCAGCTGCAAAACAGTCAGTTGATATTGCGCTTAGCGGAAGTCGCCTTGGCAAAAAAGTACTTGAGTTAAAAGATGTAACGAAAAAATTCGGTGATAAAACGGTATTACACAACTTTAATCATATTGTGAAACCAGGAGATCGTATCGGAATCATTGGAGCGAATGGAAGCGGAAAATCTTCTCTATTAAATATGCTTGCAGGTAAGTTAGCTCCTGATAGTGGTGAAGTTGAAGTAGGACAAACTGTAAAAGTTGCTTACTATACGCAAGAGAATGAAGAGATGAATTTAAATCAGCGTATGATTGAATACATTAAAGAGATTGCAGAAGTTATTCATACGACAGATGGAAAAGTAATTGGTGCATCTCAAATGCTAGAACGTTTCTTATTCCCGACGCATTCACATGGTACACCGCTTGGTAAACTATCTGGTGGTGAAAGAAGACGTTTATATTTATTACGTATTTTAATGGGAGAACCAAACGTACTTTTACTTGATGAACCTACGAATGATCTAGATACACAAACATTAACAGTACTGGAAGATTATTTAGAAGATTTCCCAGGTGTCGTTTTAACTGTATCGCATGACCGTTACTTCTTAGATAAAGTAGTAGATGAATTGTTCATCTTTAGTGGCGGAGGCGAAGTGCGTGAATTCCTAGGTAGTTATACGGACTTTTTAGAAATGGAAAAGACGAAAGAACTTATTGAGAAGGCGGAAGTTCAAAAAGAGAAAAAAGTGGTAGAAGAAGCTCCGAAACAACAACGTAAACGTAAACTTTCATACAATGAGCAGCGTGAATGGGAAACAATTGAAGATACAATTGCCGAACTAGAAGAGAAAATTGAGTCAATTGGGGAAGAACTTGCGAAAGTTGGATCTGACTTCACAAAGGCACAAGAATTATCTGAAGCACAGCAGAAAACAGAAGAAGAGCTAGAAAAAACGATGGAAAGATGGAGTGAACTATCAGACATCGTTGAAGGATTAAAATAAAAACAAGCTGCATATATTGAAAAGTAAAGAGAAAAACTTTACACTATTGGTAGAACCTATTTTAGGAGGGGAAAAATGAGAACATCTAATCCAATGTTGAAAAAAGAGGCATTCCGTAAAGAGGGAGCAAGCGCTTCTGCGATGACGATTGGCGGAACAGTAGGCAAAACGTTTATTATGCTTATCTTGCTACTTGCAACGTCTGTCTATTCATACATACAGATGATGCAGGGGACGATGAAGATGCCAGTATTAATTGGTGCTTTAATCGTTGCGGCAATCATCGCATTTGCGTCTATGTTCTTCCCGCGTATTTCACCTTTTGGTGCACCAATCTATGCGGCGGTAGAAGGGGTAGTATTGGGTAGTATTTCAGCGGTTTATACAATGAAATTTGGCGATTCTATCGTTTTAAATGCTGTATTACTAACAATCTCAATTCTATTTGCAATGTTAGTGTTATATGCAACGCGCGTAGTAAAAGTAACGGATAAATTCCGTACAGGCGTGATGGCAGCGACACTTGGAATTATGGTTATGTACTTAGTCGTATTTCTACTAAACATGTTTGGTGTAACGGTTCCGTACATTCACCAAGGTGGTACAATCGGCATTATTATTAGTGCAGTTGTTATCGTAGTTGCTGCATTAAACTTATTACTAGATTTCGATTTAATCGAAAATGGTGTACGTAGTCAAGCTCCGAAATATATGGAGTGGTACACTGCAATGGGACTAATGCTTACATTAGTTTGGTTATACTTAGAAATTCTTCGTTTCGTTTCTTACTTTACGAAAAATGACTAATAAAAAATCCTGCATGAAAAATGCAGGATTTTTTTATTTTCAAAGATAGAGTGAAATTTTAATCAGTGAGGATTATACTGCCTGTTAATGCAGGTTAATTTTGGTAATGGTATAATATGGTTGTTGGTGATTCAAATTGAAGGGGGATGGAATATGATGAAAGAGAAGAAAGGAATTATGAAAAAACTATTTTCTAAAAGTTTTTTCATAGAACTAGAAAATGCTTTAACGTATCCATCATCAGAAGTTATTACTTCAGCAATAGAAGGCTATGCGGCTGAATGTAATGAAAGACTAAAATTTGAGAGTAAAGTTAAACCGATTACTTTTTATTTAGGAAGTGTATTTTACAGCGTTGAAATAAAGATGGCTCGCGGTGGATATTACATATCCTGCAGTGAAGTATAAATTTTGAAACCTTACATGTTTTAAATATGTAAGGTTTCTTTTTTGTTTATATAAGATATAAAAATAATATTTTTTACTATAAAATATATTATTTTACGCTTTTTACCCTTCAAACATTTTTCTTTACAATGAAGAAAAATATGTGAGGTGGTATAACTTATGATGAATCGAGTTGTATTAATCGGTAGATTGACAAAGGAGCCAGAATTATACTACACAAAGCAAAGTGTGGCTTATGCACGAGTATGTGTTGCGGTGAATAGAGGTTTTCGAAATAGTTTAGGTGAACAACAAGTGGACTTTATTAATTGTGTCGTTTGGAGAAAATCGGCTGAGAATGTAACTGAATATTGTACGAAAGGGTCTCTTGTTGGAATTACTGGACGTATTCATACAAGGAATTACGAGGATGATCAAGGAAAGAGAATATATATAACGGAAGTTCTGATTGAGAGCATTACATTTTTGGAGAGAAGGCGGGAGGGTGCATCATAATAAGATGGGACTTGAGGAAATTAAAGTATGATGGTGGAAAGAAATCAGCAAAATAAAGCATCCGAGTAGGAGGATAGAGTGGTAACATGTTACAATACATGTAAGAACACGCAATAAAGGAGAGTTTTTTACGTGAAGATTAAAGCAATTGAACCTACGCCAAGTCCAAATACAATGAAAGTTATTTTGAATGAAGTATTACCATCAGGAGCGCGTAATAATTATACAAATGAAAATAAAGAACAAGCACCAATGCAAGTGCAAGAAATTTTGAAAATTGAAGGCATTAAGGGTGTATATCATGTAGCCGACTTTTTAGCAGTGGAGCGAAATGCGAAGTATGACTGGAAAGTTTTATTACAACAAGTTCGTGCTGTTTTCGGCGAAGAGGTAGTAGAAGAAAGTGAAGAACAACAACTTGCTCATTTTGGAGAAGTGAAAGTGTTTGTTCAAATGTTCTTTACAATTCCAATGCAAGTAAAGTTAACAGATGGAACATCGGAAGAACGTGTTGGCTTACCAGATCGTTTTAAAGAATCAATTATGAAAGTTCAAATGTCTGCACCAAACGTTGTAAAAGAACGTAAATGGGTGGAACAAAGTACACGTTACGGTAACTTTGAAGAAATCGGAAAAGAAGTAGTAGAAGAGATTGTTGCTGCTTATTCAGAAGAACGTGTAAATGAAACAGTTAAAGAATTATTAAACCAAGCAGGTGCTGTTGAAGTAACGATTCAAAAGCGTGAGCCATATAAAGTAACAGAAGAGATGATGAAAGATGCTGACTGGAAAAACCGTTTTGCAGCATTAGAACAAATGGATCCGACGGAAGAAGATATTTCAGTGCTGAAGATGGCGTTAGACGATGAAAAAGTTTCAATCCGCCGTTTAGCAACAGCGTATTTAGGTATGGTAAAAGGTGATGGAGTATTGCCGTTATTATATAAAGCGTTATTAGATCGTTCAGTAAGTGTTCGCCGTACAGCGGGCGATTGCTTATCTGACGTAGGTGATCCAGCAGCGATGTTCGTTATGATTAAATCTCTGAAAGATCCAAGTAAATTAGTACGCTGGCGTGCAGCTATGTTCTTATTTGAACTTGGAGATGAAAGTGCAATTCCGGCATTAAAAGCAGCGCAAGATGATTCAGAGTTTGAAGTAGCGATGCAAGCGCGTCTAGCATTAGAGCGTATTGAAGGCGGAGAAGAAGCAAAAGGTTCTGTATGGAAACAAATGACGGAGTCTCGTAAAGGGGAATAATATATGATTGTTTTCTATGATAGCTGGTGTCCGATGTGTACGGCGGTTGCAGAACGTACGAAAAAATTAGATAAAAAGGGTAAGATGAAATTTGTTTCATTTCGAGATGAAGATGTAGTTGAGAAGTATGAACTTTCTCAAGAACTACAAAGTAAGATGGAACAAAGATTGTATATTTTAAAAAATAATAAGTGGTATGACGGAATTCATAGCATACATGTATTAGCAAAGGCCGTTCCATCTTACTGGTTTGCCGTTCCTTTTATAAAACTGTCTATCGTACTCGGATTTGGAAGTAAAGTATACGATTATATTGCTAACAATAGAAAACTTGTTCCAGTTGGACACTGTCGTGAAGGGGTTTGTGAAATCCCTACAAAAAAATGAAATCATCGTTATCTTTCTTTTGCACCTATTAATAGAGCGTGATATGATGAATTTGGAATGAAAGTTGAAGGAGAGATTACAAGATGTCAAATGCTTATGAAGAATACATGCGCCAAATGGTAATCCCAATGCGTCAAGAATTAGTACGTTCTGGGTTTGAAGAGTTAACTACAGAAGAAGCTGTAACTGAATTTATGGAAAACACGGCAGGTACAACTTTAGTAGTTGTAAACTCAGTTTGTGGTTGTGCAGCTGGTTTAGCACGTCCATCAGCAGGTCAAGCAGTTGTTCGTGCTGAAAAACAACCTGATCATCTTGTAACTGTATTCGCAGGCCAAGATAAAGATGCTACTGCAAAAATGCGTGAATACTTCGGAGAAATTCCTCCATCTTCACCATCTATGGCATTGTTAAAAGGAAAAGAAGTTGTTCACTTCATTCACCGTCATGAAATTGAAGGTGCAACTATGGACGAAATTATTACAAACTTAGAACAAGCTTTCGAAAAGAATTGCTAAAGAAGGGGGAGAGTAAATCTCCCTCTTTTCTTTATATAGAGGTGAAAAAATGATCGTAACAACAGCAGGAAGAACGAACAAAGAAATGACAGATTATGCAAACAAGGTAGCAGCAGAATTAAATGTTTCTTTCGTTAAACGTAATGACATACCAGTATATAAACTACATGAGCAGTATGAACAAGATGTACTTGTTGTAGGGAAAAACCGATTAGCAATTTATCCAAGAGGAACGGAAGAGTCGTTTTTCTTTCATCCAAACTCAGCGATGTTTCGTGTGAAAAGGTTAATGCGCGGAGAACACGATCCGTTTGTACAAGCCACGCAATTAGAGAGTGGAATGACAGTGCTAGATTGTACGCTCGGTATGGCATCAGATAGTATTGTAGCTAGTTATATTGTTGGTGAAAGCGGAAAAGTAACGGGACTTGAAGGCAATGAATATATGGCTTATATTATGGAAAATGGTTTAAAAACATGGTCTTCATCCGTTTCTGAAATCGATGAAGCAATGCAACGAATCGATGTGAAGCAAACGGAGCATTACGCATTTTTAAAACAATGTGAAGATAATAGTTATGATGTCGTTTACCTTGATCCAATGTTTGAAGAAACTGTTATAGAATCAGATGGAATAAAAGGATTAAAACACTTCGCTTTGTATCATGATATTACTGATGAAACAATTGCGGAAGCGAGGCGTGTGGCGAGAAAGCGTGTCGTTCTGAAAGATCATTTCCGTAGTTCTAGATTTGAAAAACATAATTTTCACGTATACAAAAGAAAAAGTGCTAAGTTTCACTTTGGTGTAATTGAGCCTTGCTAATTGTTTGAAAAGATGTATAATAAGCAATAATTAATTAAATATACTGTCTGTGATGAAGAGAGTAGTCTTTTTTGGAAGGAAAGCGAGCTAGGGATGGTGTGAGCCTAGTGCGGAAGAAAAAGACGAAGCGCACTTCGGAGATGCTTCTTGAACGAATAGTAGAGAAAGCCGAGGCACCCTGTCCTCGTTATAAACGGGAAAGTGGTTCGTAATGAACAACAAGGGTGGTACCACGGGTTTAAACTCGTCTCTTTTTTAGAGACGAGTTTTTTGTGTTTTAAAAAATAAGGAGGTTGTAGTATGGATTATAAAACGCAGTTTGCGGAAAGTTTATCTAATATTTTCACGAATGAATTAACGCAAAACCAAATTTTAGATTTAATCGAAACGCCGAAACAAGATGATTTTGGAGATGTAGCATTTCCATGTTTTTCACTTGCGAAGCAATATAAAAAATCACCAGCTATTATCGCAAAGGAAGTTGCGAAGAAGTTAAGTAATCCATTTTTTACGAAAGTAGAGGCCGTTGGTCCTTATGTAAATGTCTTTTTTAATCGTGAAATTGTAAGTGATGCAGTATTAAAAACGGTTTTAGCGGAGAAAGAAGAGTACGGTCAAAATTACTTTGGCTGTGAAAAAACGGTAGTTATCGATTATTCCTCTCCTAATATCGCGAAACCTTTTTCAATGGGGCATTTACGTTCTACAATGATTGGAAATTCACTGAAACATATTGCTGAAAAATGTGGTTATGAAGTTGTAGGAATTAATTATATTGGGGATTGGGGAACACAGTTTGGAAAGTTAATTACCGCCTATAAAAAATGGGGAAATGAAGCAGTAGTTAAAGAGGATCCAATACGTGAATTATTTAAGTTATACGTTCAATTCCATGAAGAGGTAAAAGACGACGAAGAACTAGAAGAAGAAGGGCGTGCTTGGTTTAAGAAATTAGAAGAAGGTGATGAAGAAGCTGTTGAGCTTTGGAATTGGTTCCGTCATGAATCCTTAAAAGAATTTTCTCGTATTTATGAACTTCTAGGTGTTGAATTTACTAATTTTCAAGGAGAAGCTTTTTATAATAACTTAATGGAAGATTTTATTGGTATTTTAGAAGAACATGATTTGCTTGAAGAGTCAGAAGGCGCGTTAGTCGTTAATTTAGAAGAAGAGGGAATGCCGCCTTGCTTAATTAGAAAATCCGATGGTGCAACGATTTACGCAACACGTGACTTAACGGCAGCGTTATATCGTCAAAACACATATGCATTTGATAAAGCACTTTATGTAGTTGGCCCGGAACAAAGTTTACACTTCAATCAATTTTTCACTGTATTAAAAAAGATTGGCTACAATTGGGTTGATGGCATGGAACATGTACCGTTTGGGTTCATTTTAAAAGACGGTAAGAAAATGTCGACACGTAAAGGAAGAGTTATTTTACTTGAAGAAGTACTTGAGGAAGCAATAGACCTTGCAAAACGAAATATTGAAGAGAAAAATCCAAACTTAAAACAGAAAGAAGAAGTAGCAAAGCAAGTCGGCGCTGGTGCAGTTATCTTCCACGATTTAAAAAACGAGCGTATGCATAATATCGAATTCTCATTAGAAAATATGCTGAAATTTGAAGGGGAAACAGGTCCGTACGTACAGTACACACATGCACGTGCTTGCTCTATTTTAAGAAAAGAAAGTGTAGAATTTGAAACGTGTACGTTTGCATTAAAAGATGATCATAGCTGGAGCGTCGTAAAATTACTTAATAAATTCCCACAAGTAATCGAAGCAGCCTTCAACAAAAATGAGCCATCAATCATTTCAAAATACGTATTAGATGTAGCACAATCGTTTAATAAATACTACGGTAATGTTCGTATATTAGAAGAGAGCGAAGAGAAAGACAGCAGACTGGCATTAGTGTATGCTGTGACAGTTGTATTAAAAGAGGGATTACGTTTACTTGGGGTGGATGCTCCTGAGGAGATGTAAAATAATTAGGTATACGTATCATAGTAGATAATGTATGCCTATTTATTTTTATAGAAAATGTGAAAGCAGAAGTTTAATTTTATTAAATTTAAACTTTTCTAGAATTGTTTCAAGTGTAGGAATGTCCTTATTAAATGGAGAATTGTAATGTCATATATATAAAGGGGGCATTAAACTTGGAAACGTACGATTGGAACAGTAAACTAACATACTTAAAAAATACAAGAGATTTATATTACAACGACGATTATGTAAGCTTTTTAGTAAATACAGTTTGGAGGATTACTAAGCCAGTACATATCGTTGATTATGGTTGTGGATATGGTTATTTAGGCTTAGTATTAATGCCTTTACTTCCAGAAGGATCAAAGTATACAGGCATTGACAGTGGAGAAACATTACTAGCTGAAGCGAGAGATCTGTTTTGTTTACTTCCGTTTGAGTCAGAATTTCTTGAGGGAGATGCTACAGAGATTGGATTGAACGATACATACGATATAGCAATTTGTCATGCTTTCTTATTACATATGAGTTCACCAAAAATGATGCTACAAAAAATGATGCATTCAGTTAAAAGGGGCGGAAAAATAATCTGTTTTGAACCACACTGGATATCAAATATGTCTTCATACTCTTTAAATGGAGAGAATCAATCGGAAATTATTAGACTAGGTACTTTGCAGCAGTTATTTGAAAGTGACATGCAGAGAAGCGGAAAAGATGGAAATATTGGTATGAAAATACCGATGTTTTTAAGTGAACTAGGTGTGAAAAATATTCAATGCAGAGTAAGTGATAAAGTGAATTTTTTAGATTCTAATATGCAGCATAATGATAAACAAAGTTTGTATCAATCATTAAAAGAAGAGGGGATTGCAGGGAATCCAGGTGATAGGCAGCAATTTATAGAGCGTTTAATGACTAGAGGATTAACATATAATGATGCGCTAGCTCAATATGAAGCTGAGCTCCGCTTTTTTAAAGTGTTTCAAATGCACTCTTCTTTAGTATATGCTCCGAATATGAAAATTACATTTGGTGACATAGAATGTTGAAAGATAGCGATTTATTGAGGATTGTCATTTTTGTCGGTAAGTCGATATCCACCGTATAATCGCTGATAAATTTTGAAAATCGCCGATATAATTTCATGTATGGATTCCAGCTTCCAATAGATAAGATCCTCATGTTACGTTATTCCATATAATCAAACAAAATACAGAGAAAAACAATCATTTTTACTATATTTTGTTATAAATTCGAATAATATTAAATAATACTATCCATTATAGGAGATTTTAGTTGAATACCTACAATATGATGTGTAAAATCTAAGCAAGTAGCAGTGCAAATAAATATTCGAGGTGAATACATGCTAG
The DNA here is from genome assembly GCF_019656175.1 of Bacillus sp. BML-BC051. NCBI lineage: Bacteria > Bacillati > Bacillota > Bacilli > Caryophanales > Bacillaceae > Bacillus > Bacillus sp. BML-BC051. Next base: position 36,983 of record NZ_BPLI01000044.1, on the reverse strand, counting down.
ATTTTAAGCAGTTAGATGCTTGTTTGAAAGACAAGAGATTTATAGATGGGTTACAGGAAATAAATAATGAAATTTCATATATAAAAGAAAAGAATACTTTATCTTATTTGAAGAATTGGATTGCTAGTGTTCCTTCACATAAGGAGTTTGATACATTAATACGTCTTACTGATGAAGGACTTATGCACCAATACAGTTCATTCCTCATTCGCTACGCCTACAAAAAATTCCCAAATATGAGAACGCTCTCTTTATATTGTGATGAGTTAATTGATGAGCGGAAAATACTTGAAGTAGAACAGTTGTTAAAAGAATCATTAGAAGAAGTAAACAAAGAAGAAATAGAAGCTGATCTTTTAGCGAAAACATATTTTACGTTAGTACGATGTCTGTTGGAAATGAAACGAAATGAAGAAGCCCTAATCTATATGCGAAAGGCAGAGGAGTACAGTGCACGTGCCGTTTTTGATAAATGGGGCTACGTCTATATGCATACAGGTGAATGGGAGAAAGCAGAAGAGCAATTTATAGCTGGCATGCAGCATAAAGATTGTGAAGAGTTATCTACCTATTTATTATCACAGTTATATGCGAATCAAGGAGAACAAAAACGTGCATTACAGCTAATTGATGATGCGATTGTAAAGTTCCCGCAAGTACCATATTTTCATTTTGAAAAGGTAAAATATTTATTAGATTTAAGGAAGTATGAAGAAATGTTAGCGGTAATAGATAACTTAAATAATCAACTTCCTTATCATGCGTATAAAGCTTACTTTGTACATTTACGTGCAGAAGCGCTTTACAAAATGAATAAACTTGTAGATTTACAACAGTTATTAAAAGAAGAAAAAAGTTTAAAAGAATCTTTATATCATAATTTAGAAAAAAATCCAGATGGAAAAAAGGTGCACTTACCGATAGTTCCCATTGTCCAAAAGGATAATTATTGTGTTCCGACAAGTTTAGAAATGATGTTGCAATTATGGGGAGAAAAACGTACACAAGATGAAATAGCAGAATTTATTTTTGATATGACAGGCTCGAAGTTTTCAGATACTGTTTCTTATTTAGAAGAATTAGGTTATGAATATCGTTATTTTAAAGGGAATGAGGAAAATTATAAGAGACTACTGGATGAAGGGATTCCTGTTTTATTAAGTATAGATATTGAGCATGCTTCACATGTGCAAGTGCTATCTGGATATGATGATACGTTACAAGTTTTTTATGTTCAAGATCCGAACTTTATAGAACCAGTTATTGTGGAATATAGTAAGTTACAAGAAAAATATCGTTACACAGGTTGTTTAGCGATTACGTTTGTTCCGAAAGAAAAGAAGGAGCAACTAGCATTTTTAAATGAAGAAGAAAATCATTATTTTAAATCTGTTTTTTCTCTTACGGATCATTTAGATGAACATGATCAAGAGGGGATTCATAACTTAGTACAATTTTTAAAAGAGACGAGTGATAATCCGAATACGTGGTTATATACGGTTAAGCATTTAGATGTTGAAGTAGATAATGAGTTTATTATATCTTGTATTGAAAAGTTAATGGAGAAGTTTCCGAACTCGGATTTTGTTAAATTGCATGGTGCGCAGTGCTTTATTCGCCTTCAAGAATTAGAAAAAGCCGGGCAAATGCTGACAAGTGTTGAGAAGAAAAATAATCGTGCTTTATATCATTTAATAAACGGAAGATATGCTTTTGAACAGGAAAGTTATATAGAAGCGATTTCAAGTTTTCGTTCATCATTACAATTAGACGCAGATCAGCCGATTGCTTGGAGTTTTCTCGCTTTATCATACATGTATATCGATCAATCTGAAAAGGCGTTGCAGTTTTCTCAAGTTGCTTTAGAGCGTAGTCCAGAAAGATTCACTTTAACGAATCATGGGTTAATATTAATAGATTTAGAAAGATATGAAGAAGCGTATGAAATTTTTAATGACCTATTAAGAGAGAATAAAAGTGAGGCACATGTATGGTATGAGCGCGCGAGATGTGCGCATCATTTAGGGAAATTACATTTAGCGATAAAAGGGCTTAAAATAGCGATTCATTTGGATAGTAATGCACCTTACATCTATACAAAACTTTCGGAAATATACGAGTCTGATTTGAAGGATGAGGAAAGTACGAAAGAAATTTTATTAAAAGGTATTGAGAATTGTGACGATAAGGCACCTCTATACGTAAAACTCGGTGACTATCATTTTCAAAATGATAGTCTGGAAGAAGCAGAAACATTGTATAATCGTGCTTTAGAAGAAAATCATGATGATGTTTATTCTCACTTTGGACTTACGCAAGTTTATATGGCGAAAGAACAGTACAAGGAAGCGAAACAATATATTCTCGGTATTGAAAAACAAATTGAAAAGAGCCAAGATTTTCTTATGAATGCGGGAATGGTTCTATGGGATGCTGAGGTTGAACTTGGTGGAAATGAAGAAGGGTTTAAAGTAGCTTTGTCTAAGTTAGAGAGTGGTATAAAGCAGAGCGAATATAATGTGGCAAGTGCGTTAGATGAATATGTGAATAGAATTAAAGGAACAGTATTTGTACAAAGAGGTATAGCATTCTTAAGAACGTTACAAAAAGAAAGAAATGAAATAAGCGAATACGGTTGTTATACAGGTATTTTATATGAATCTATTGGGCAGTACGGCCAAGCGATGAAAAGGTATAATAAGTCGATAGAACAAAAGGAAACGGCATTACCTTATTACCGAATTGGTGAAACACTCATGGCATTAGGGCAATTGACGGAAGCAAAACAAGCGTATGAAACATGTTTAGAGCTTGATGAGAATTTCGTAGGTGTACATTTACAGCTTGCGGAAATATACGAGAAAGAAGAAAACCGTTCTAAAGAACAAAGTCATATGGTTCAGGCGATGAAAGAAGAGCCGTTGCATATTAACATGGAGTATTTGGCACAGCTTTCAGTAGAAATGAATCTTCAGGAAGAATTGCTGACTGAACTAGAACAATTAGCGGACGAAGTACCTGAAATATGGCGATTAGATGCGATTGCATATGTGTATGGAGCGATGGATGAAATAGATAAAGAACAGGCATGGATTGAAGAAGCGCTACAATTAGACGGTGAGCATACAGAAGTTCTATATCATTATGCAAAAGTGTTAGTGAAAAATAGAAATGAAAAAGCAATTGAGATTGCAATGAAAGTGATACAAAAAGATGCAAATAATGAACGTATATTTGATGTATATGTAAAATCGATAGAACAACATAAAAAATTGTCTAACATACGAGATTTTCTTCATACATTAAAGGTGAAAAAGGCAGAAAGAAGTATGGTATTTATGTATGCTGCATCTGCGGTGACGGAAAGATGGATTGAACGTCAACAAAATGAACAGCCGAAGAAATCCATAATTACGAGAGCTTTTTATCGTATGAAAAACCGTGCGAAAGAAATTTCAATTATTACTACAATCATTGATTTATATGAAATTTCGTTAAAGTTAAATCCGAAAAATAGTATGGCAGCGCAGCGATTTGCACTATTTTACGAGAATGTGGCGATGTATAAAGAGGCGATAGATGTATTGCAAACATCGTTAGAAAATAGATGGGATTACGATGTAGCAAAGCAACTTGTAAATCTATTCATAGAGTGTGAGGAAGAAGATATGTTACGGGATGCTTCGGAAGTAACGAAGCAAATGGTTCGAGAGTTACCAGATGATTATGATACGCTTCTTTTACAAGCACAAGTATTCTTTAAAATAGGGGAAGAAAGAAAAGCAGAAAAGATTACCTTACAATTAACGGAGCAAACACCTTTTGTAAGTAGAGCGTTTCTTGCTTTAGGAGAAATGTATCAAAGTCAAGAAAGGTTTGAAGAGGCGATTCATATATTAGAAAATGCTTCTATACATCATCCAAATGAAACAGCGATTCTTCTTTCTTTAGCATCTTCATATCATGGTGCCGGACAAACGATAAAGGCAGAAAAAATAGCAAATGAAGTATTAACAATTGATGCGAGTGATTAGTTAGCAAGATACGATCGTGCTTGTTATTTAGCGCAGTTAAACAGAATTGAAGAGGCGAAGGAAGAGCTTGAAATTGTTCTTCGTGAGGATGAATCCGGATTCTTTGCTGAACTTATCGAGGATGATGAAAATTTAGCAGCATTGCGAGAATTTGAAAAGTAATTGTATAAGAATCGCGAAAAAGGGTATAAATAAAAATATATTTCGAATTAGTTGACAATTTGTTGCCCAATGGCATAAAATAGCTTTTAACAAAGTATACAAATCTGAAGACGAGAAAGAGTAAAATAGTGTACTGTTCCCCAGAGAGCCGGTATGTTGCTGAAAGCCGGTGTTCAGACGTTATTTGAAAATCATCTCCGAGGAGCCGAGGCTGAAAATAAGTAAGCCCGGACGGATGTCTACCGTTACAAAGAACACGTATGATAGTACGTTGCTAAGTGCTATTAGCGAAGAGCTAATAGAATTAGGGTGGTAACGCGGTTAAACCCGTCCCTACTTCATAGGGACGGGTTTTTTGTGTGCTTTAAAACATTCAAAAGGAGTGATTGTAGATGAAGAAAGTAGATGTAAAAGAGTCAGCTGTTGGGAGAGAAACACGTATTCGTAAGCAGTGGAACGAGCAAAGTATTTTCGAGCAATCAATTCAGAATCGAGAAGGCGCACAATCTTTTGTGTTTTATGAAGGACCACCAACGGCGAATGGATTACCGCATGTAGGTCATGCACTTGGACGAACAATTAAAGATGTAGTAGCAAGATATAAAACGATGGCTGGTTATAAAGTGTTAAGAAAAGCGGGATGGGATACACACGGTTTACCTGTAGAATTAGGTGTTGAGAAGCAACTTGGTATTTCTGGTAAACATGAAATTGAAGAGTATGGAATTGAGCCATTTATTCAGAAGTGTAAAGAAAGTGTATTCACATATGAGAAGCAGTGGCGTGAATTCACTGAAAGCATCGGTTATTGGGTAGATATGGATGATCCATACGTTACGTTAGAGAATCCATATATCGAAAGTGTATGGCATATTTTAGGAACGATTCATGAAAAAGGCTTATTGTATAAGGGGCATAGAGTTTCACCATATTGCCCAAGTTGTCAAACTTCACTAAGTTCACATGAGGTTGCACAAGGGTATAAAACAGTAAAAGATTTAAGTGCAACAGTTAAGTTTAAAGTGAAAGATAGTGAAAATGAATATTTCTTAGGGTGGACAACGACACCTTGGACACTTCCAGCAAATGTTGCGCTCGCTGTAAATCCAAATATGGAATACGTGAAAGCGAAACAAGAAGGTCATGTATACATTGTTGCGAAAGAACGTGTACAAGATGTATTAAAAGAAGACTATGAAGTATTATCTGTTCATAAAGGTGATGAATTAGTAAACACATCTTATACAGCACCATTTCCAATGAAAGAAGTTACGAATGGCTACCATGTTATTGAAGCAGATTTTGTCACGGCAGATAGTGGTACAGGACTTGTTCATATCGCTCCAGCATATGGGGAGGACGATTATAGAGTCGTTCAAAGTGAAGGATTGTCATTCTTGCATGTTGTAGATGAGAAAGGTGAGTATACAGAAGCTGTACCATTTTTGAAAGGGAAATTTGTAAAAGATTGTGACGTGGATATCGTTCGTTATTTAGCGAAGGAAGGCTTACTATATCATAAAGAAAAGTATGAACATAGCTATCCGCATTGCTGGCGCTGTGATTCACCACTTCTTTATTATGCAGGAGAGAGTTGGTTAATCCGAACAACTGCAATTAAAGATACATTTTTACAAAATAACGATTCTGTTACTTGGTATCCAGACCATATGAAACATGGACGTTTTGGTAAGTTTTTAGAAAATATGGTGGACTGGAATATTAGCCGAAATAGATATTGGGGAACACCATTAAATGTATGGGAATGTGAAAGTTGCGATCATCAATTCGCACCGAAAAGCATTGCTGATTTAAGAAAGCATAGTACGAAAGAAACACCAGAAGATTTAGAATTGCATAAGCCGTATGTAGATGAAGTGCAAGTTTGCTGCGAAAAATGCGGAAGTACAATGAATCGTACACCAGAAGTAATTGATGTTTGGTTTGATAGTGGTTCCATGCCATTTGCGCAATATCATTATCCATTTGAAAATAAAGAGTTATTTGAAGAACAGTTTCCAGCAGATGTAATTGCAGAAGGTATTGATCAAACGCGCGGCTGGTTTTATAGTTTATTAGCAGTATCAGCACTATATACAGGAAAAGTACCGTATAAACGAGTGCTATCACTAGGGCATGTATTAGATGAAGAAGGACAGAAAATGTCTAAAAGTAAAGGAAATGCACTAGATCCAGTTGACTTAGTAAATCAGTTTGGTGCAGATGCTTTAAGATGGGCGCTACTCGTTGACAGTGCTCCGTGGAATGCGAAGCGTTTTTCTGAAAGAACAGTACTAGAAGCAAAATCTAAATTTGTGGATACATTAGTCAATGTGTATAGCTTCTACGTTTTATATGCAAATTTAGATGAGTATAATCCGAAAGAAACGTATGATGTAAAGTGGACGAAATTGGATGAATGGGTATTATCAAGATTGCATAGCACGACGAAAAAAGTGAGAACAGCACTTGATGAGTATCAATTTACGAATGCAGCTCGTGAAATCGCGGCACTTGTAGATGAAGTAAGTAACTGGTACGTAAGACGATCACGTAATCGTTTCTGGGAATCTGGTATGAATGCCGAAAAAGCAGCTGCGTATGAGACACTTCATGAAGTGCTTGTGACAATTAGTAAATTAATCGCACCATTTACACCGTTTGTCGCTGAAGATATTCATTTAAATTTAACTGGAAGTAGCGTTCATTTAGAGGATTATCCAGTTGTGAATGAATCACTACTTCAGCCGAAATTAGAAGCAGAAATGGATGCAGTTTTACAAGTTGTTGAACTTGGAAGAAGTAATCGTAATCAGCATTCTTTAAAAGTAAAACAGCCATTAGCGGAACTTGTATTACTAGCACATAATGAGAATGATATGGATTGGGAATCGTATCGTGATATCGTCATGGATGAACTAAATGTCAAAGCGTTCCATGTTGAACTCGATGAAACGAAATATACGTCCTATCAATTAAAGCTGAACTTTAAAACAGCTGGGCCGAAGTTTGGTAAAAATGTGAATGCATTAAATGGCTGGCTAAAACAATTATCAAAAGAAGAAGTACAACACTTTGTATCTACAGAAAGAGCAGTTTACGAAGCTGCACCAGGAGAAGAAGTAGTGGTAACAGCTGAAGATGTATTAGTAGAGAAAGTTGCAAAATCAGGATTCTCTAATACGACTAACGGAAAATATACAGTTATGTTAGATACGAATGTAACGGAAGAATTGTTACAAGAAGGAGTAGCGCGTGAATTCATTCGAGCAGTTCAAGAATATCGTAAGCAGTTGAATTTACCGGTTAATTTACGAGTCGATGTTATTCTTGATACAGAGGAAGAACTAAAGCGAACGTTAACGAATCATAAAGAGTTGTTGGAAGAAAACTTACTCGTTAAGCAATTTACATTTGATCATTTAACAAAGGAAGACGATGAACTATCTTTAGGTGAAGCAAAAGTTCGAATTAAATTAAGCGCGGCTCATTAAAGAAAAAAGGAAGTTGGAATCATTCCAACTTCCTTTTTGTATGATTAGAATTTCCTCATAATCCATGCGATAGGACCTCTAGCAAATGTCTTTCTTTATAGCAGACTAAATAAAATACTGTAGAAATATATTTCTACAGTATTTTTCTCATTTTACACATAAATATTGAGAAAATTTCACTCACCTTAAATGGAAAGGTAATAGAATTGTTTATAGAGAATTACTCGTAGATTCAATTTTTATCCCCCCATTTTGTGGGGAATGATTGCCTAGTGGTAATGGGATAAGGTTGAGCTACTTTATTAGGGGGAGTGGTTCTATGTTTAATAAAAAAATGGTAGCAATGGCAATGACTGTGCCGTTAGTAATGGGGACGATTTCTACGGTTTCGGCATTGGAAAAACAGCAGCAAGTAAAGCTAGAAGCTTATTCGCCGCAGAAAAAAGCAACTGAATATTTAAAAGAAAATGCTGCGCAATATGGATTAAAAGCAGACCTTTCAGACTTGCAATATATTTCTACAACAGAAACGTCAGTAGCTTCATATGTTAGGTTCCAGCAAGTCGTTAATGGTGCACCTGTATTTTCAAAACAAATTACAGTTACTCTTAACGGAGAGGGAAAGGGCGTACTTGCTGTTTCTGATTATCAATCCGTCAAAGGTGTGAAGGAAGTAACGACAAAAATTAGTGAAAAAGATGCAATACAAAAATCAATGGCGTATGTTGGAGAAGCAAGTGAACAAAACTTATGGGCTCCTACAGAGAAAGAATTCGGATATATTGTTGAAGAGGGAATTGCTCGTCCAGTATATAAAGTTGTAGTCCATTCTAATAATCCATTTGGTGCATGGGAAACATTTATTGATGCCGAAAATGGAAAGTTAATTAAAAAGGTTGATATAAACCGAAAAGCAGAAGGGTCAGGAAAAGTATTTTTACCTAACCCAGTCGTATCTAGCGGCAGTAAAGTGGGATTAAAAGATAATAACGATGCGGATTCAACAGCGCTAACGAACCAATTGAAGACTGTTACGTTAAAAGGTTTAGATGGAACAGGATTTTTAATTGGAGAGTATGTAACGATTTCTTCAAAAGCAAAAACAAAATCTACAAATTTACAATTTAACTATACACGCGCAAATGATAGCTTTGAAGATGTTATGTCGTATTATCATATCGATACATTACAGCGTTACATTCAAGGGTTAGGATTTAAAAATATTAATAATCGCTCTATTAAAGTGAATGTGAATGGAACGACGGCGGATAACTCATTTTATTCTCCGACAACGAAAGCTTTAACTTTTGGTACTGGCGGAGTAGATGATGCAGAAGATGCTGGTATTATCGCACATGAATATGGGCATTCGATTCAAGATAACCAAGTTCCTGGTTTTGGTAGCTCAGCAGAAGGCGGAGCGATGGGAGAAGGGTTTGGCGACTTTTTAGGTGCTACGTATGAAGATGCAGTATCAACTACAGGATACGGAAAAGCATGTGTTGGAGAATGGGATGCGACTGCTTATTCTAGTTCAGATCCAACGTGCTTACGCCGTTTAGATAATAATAAAGTGTATCCAAAAGATATAAAGAATGAAGTACACGATGATGGTGAAATTTGGGCGCAAGGTCAATATGAGATGGCACAAGCCTTTGGACGTGATGTAGCAACAAAAATTATTTTACAATCACACTGGTCATTAACACCAAACTCTAAATTCAGTGATGGAGCAAAAGCAATTAAGCAAGCGGATGCTCTTTTATATGGCGGACAACATGCTGCTGATATCGATCGTATTTGGGCAGCAAGAGGAATTAGTACGAATTAATATAAAAAGTCGTGGCATTTATAAGCCACGACTTTTTAATTTGCTTATGAACTGGTACTAGTAAAGGTAGCTAAATGAGTGGTAGTGTGAATTTATCCGTATTTTAGTTATTTTTTTCATCTTTAAAAACAAAATGCTCTTTAAATTTTCTTGACTCAACTTTTTGACCGTTTCTCATGGAACGGAAAGGGTGTTCTTGCCAAGTAATGATTACATCAACTACATCTGCTTTTGTAGCAACTGGAAAATTCGCATGTCTAAATCCAGTTTTTCCACTTGCTAAACGACTTTCCTTTAGGGAGAATAGTTCATATTTCGTTTTCGTTTTTGGCTCATTGCGGAATACTTCGACTTGTACGTTATATACTTCACTGTTTCCAACATTTTTTACTGAAAATTGATATGTTTGAAATTCATCTTTTTTAGCTTGAAGCGTCTTTTTGCTTATTTTTTTCGGTTCATCAATATTCACTTGCCATTGATCAGAGTTTTGTGAGATTGGTAAAGCTTTTGGAGAATAGGCGTACGTTTCATTTACTACGATTAGGCATAACAAAAGGAGAAAGAAACTTATTGTTTTTTTCATATACACACCTCGCTTTAAATTTGTTAATTAATATGCGAAAAAAATACAATTTTTATGTAATAAAATGGAAAGAGGTGATAATTTGATTCAAATACAATTAAATAAATTGGAAGAGGTAGTAGATGGTGAAGGGTTACAAGAATCATTTCACAATATAGAGATACAAGGTATCTGCATTGACTCCAAGAAAATTAAGAAAGGGAATTTGTTTGTCCCAATTATTAGAATGAAAGATGGACATGATTATGTGAAAGAGGCAATGGATAATGGAGCTGTCGCTTCCTTATGGAAAAAGTCTTACGGTACTCCGCCAAAAGGGATTCCCATTATATTTGTAGATGATACTTTGTTTGCTTTGCAACAATTGGCACAGTTTTATCGAAAAGAGCTAAATGTAAACGTAATCGGAATCACTGGTAGTAATGGCAAGACAACAGTAAAAGATATAATAAACACAATTTTAAGTACAACGTATCGTGTGCATAAAACAAAGGGCAATTTTAATAGTCAAATCGGTTTACCATTAACAATTTTAGAGATGAAACGAGATACAGAGTTTTTAATACTTGAAATGGGGATGAGTGAAAAAGGACAAATTAGAAACTTATCAAAAATAGCACAGCCAGATGTAGCGATCATTACCATGATTGGACAATCACATTTAGAAACGCTTGGATCAAGAGAAGAGATTGCGAAGGCTAAATTAGAAATTATTGATGGATTAAAAGATGAAGGATTATGTTTGTATAATGGTGATGAACCATTGCTTTTGAAAAATAAGAATCTATCGAGTATAAATTGTAAGGCATTTGGTGAAAAGTATACAAATGACTTCTTTCCAACAAACGTGCAATTAGATGAATATGGTATTCATTTTAAATTAAATGATTCAAATATCCAGTACGATGTTCCCTTACATGGAAAACATAACATTTTAAATACGATTGTCGGGATCGCTATAGGTCAATATTATAATGTTCCTGTAGAAAAAATACAAAAAGCATTGCGGCAAGTAAATATTACTCATATGCGCTTTCAATTTTTAACTGCTAAAACAGGTTTTACAATTATTAACGATGCGTGGAATGCTAGTCCCTCTTCAATGAAGGCTGCAATTGAAACGTTTCAGACATTAAATGCTTATAAGAAAAAAATCATAGTAATTGGGGATATGTTGGAGTTAGGGAAGAATGCTGAAACATATCATAGAGAAATTGGTAAAATGTTAAATCAAGAGAGCATTCAATATGTATTCACTTATGGAGAGTTAGCTGAAATTGTAGCGGAAGAAGCGAGAAAGAAATATGATTCAGGAAAAGTACAGTCATTTAATAGTAAAGCCAAGATAGCAGAGGAAGTATTAAAAGTTATAACGAAAAAGGACATCGTATTATTAAAAGGCTCACGTGGAATAGCTTTAGAGGAGATTGTACGAAATTGGATACGAAAAAATGAAAATATATTTAAAAAGACTTGCATTTTATAAAACAAAGAGATAGAATACTCTGTAAATATAAAAAGTGATGATCAGGAAAAGTACATGATGCAAAGGTCTACAGAGAGCAATCGGTTGCTGAGAAGATTGCGATACCGCATGATGGAAAGACACCTGTGAGTGTTGCTTTGAACGTGATAATTAGTAAAAGCAAACGGTACCTACCGTTATCAGGGCTAAGATGGTCATTATGACAATTTGGGTGGTACCGCGGAAAAATCCGTCCCTATTTATAGGGGCGGATTTTTGTATTCTTTGAAAGGAGGTGAGTGATCGTGGATGATGACGATGACAACAACAATAACGTAAATAAATATAAAATTACTGGAGGGAAAAATAATGGAGTCAATAATGAAGCGTTCACTCACAAAAGAATGTAAAAAGCAAAGTGGAAAGGTTGTATTACTTCAAGGATGGGTAAAAAAGATTCGTCATCTAGGTAATGTTAGTTTTTTATTAATAAGGGATCGCTCAGGAGTTATGCAATGTGTATTAGAAAATGAGTTAGCTGGATATAAGGTAGATGTGGAAAGTGTCGTTCAAGTAGTTGGTCAAATAGTAGAGACTTCGAAAACAGAATTAGGAATTGAAGTGCTTGCTCACGAAGTGAAAATATTAAATGGCGCAGAACCACTTCCATTTGAAATAAATAAAAAGAAATTGCAAGTTGGCTTAGATCAACTACTAAATGAGCGGGTATTATCATTAAGACATGAGCGAACCGAGGCGATATTTAAAGTGAAATCTACACTCGTTCAGAGCTTTAGTGAATTTCTTGTAGAGAACGATTTCACACGTATATTTACTCCGAAAATTGTTTCGCAAGGGGCAGAGGGAGGAGCAAATGTTTTTAAACTTCCATACTTTCAAAAAGAAGCTTATTTAGCACAATCACCACAGTTTTATAAACAAATGATGGTAGCTGGAGGGTTAGAACGTGTTTTTGAAGTTGCCCCTGTTTACAGAGCGGAACATCATAATTCTTCCCGTCATTTGAATGAATATATATCGTTAGACGTAGAACTTGGATTTATTCATGATTTTTATGAAGTGATGCAATTAGAAACGGATGTTTTACGATATATGTTTCAACAAGTAGCAAAAAACTGTGAAAAAGAACTACAACTATTACAAATAGAAGTACCTGCAATTACAGAAATACCGAAAATTACATTGTTAGAGGCGCAAGAAGTTTTGAAAAATAAGTACCTGAAAGAATCGCCAATTGGGGATTTAGATACAGAAGGTGAAAAGTTACTAGGAAAATATGTGAAGGAAACATATAAGAGTGAGTTAGTTTTCATTACACATTATCCGAAAGGAGCTAGGCCGATGTATACGATGCCGAATAAAGAGAATTCATCTATTACTGATTCGTTCGACTTATTATATAAGGGATTAGAAATAACATCAGGGGCACAGCGAATTCATGATTATGAAATGTTACTTGCTTCTTTTAAAGAAAAAGGATTACATCCAGATAAATTTCAATCTTATTTAAATACATTTCGATACGGTTGCCCCCCGCATGGTGGTTTTGGGATAGGATTAGAAAGGATTGTGTATAAGCTTTTAGAATTAACAAACATACGAGAGGCAAGTGCTTTTCCGAGAGATTGTACACGTCTTATACCATAATATTAAAACCCTTCTATAATAATAGAAGGGTTTTGTGCATTTCAACATAACTTAAAGGGAAGAATAATGGTTTTTTTGTGTGAAAATATGTAAATTATATCAAGAAAATTTTATAATGAATTGAGAAATAGAAAATTCATAAGTTATAATAAAATATGAATATAAAAATAGTTCATATAATAATGTATGGAAGGGTATGAAACATGTTATATCAAACTCAAGCAACACAACAAACACCAGCTTATATAATCTATCTTCTGGATGTAAGCGCATCAATGAATCAAATGATGGATGCAGGCGGAGAAGAAAAAAGAAGAATTGATATTGTAACGGATGCTCTATCTTTAGCGATTCGCCAAATGGTATTTCGTTCAACAAAAGGTAGTCGCTTGCTTCCAAGGTATAAGTTATCTATTTTAGCCTATAGCGATCATGTTTTTGATCTATTGGGTGGGGTGAAAACAATAGACGAAGTAGCAAGACTGCGCCCACTAGAAAAAATCCAAACGCATCGCTTAACTGATACAGCAAAAGCTTTCTCTGTAGTGGAGAAGTTATTGCAAAAGGAATTACCAAATTTACAAGATGGACCAGCTCCTGTGGTCTGTCATATGACAGACGGCGCTTCAACTGGTGAAGATCCAGAATTAATTGTGCGAAGAATTATGGATATGTCTGTACCTGATGGAAATGTGCTAATTGAAAATATTTTTATTTCAGATGAAATTATGCAGGACGAAATTACTAACATAAAGAAGTGGCAAGGGATTATGCCAAATACAGAGATTACAGATGAGTATGGCGCAAAGTTGCAAAGACTTTCATCGCCTATCCCTCAAAGCTATCGTGAGATGATGACTGAACATGGTTTTCATATTGCAGATGGTGCGGTGATGATGTTTCCTGGTACAAATGCCGATTTAGTGTCACTTGGATTTCAAATGTCCGCTGCGACGCCGGTTCGATAGGAGGGAGAAGTATAGTGAAATATATCCTGTCGCAAGAGAAAGAAACGGTATTGCAAGAAAAGAAAAGCAAACATTTTACTTATCAATATAGCTATGTAAGAGCTAAAGAAACACAGGATTTAAATGAAAGTGGACAAGATTTTTTAGTATTTCAAGATAATGGAACTAATTTCACATTTGTGTTATGTGATGGTGTAGGGATGTCTTTTCATGGTGAAATCGCTGCGAAATTTCTTGGTATGAAATTATTAAACTTATTTGAAACATTTCCGGAAACGGAACAGGATATTTCTATTCTATTAAATGAAGAGTTGGAAAAGTGGAAAGAAGAAGCGTCAGAGGAAATAAGGGCATTTCGATTGCCAGAAGAAACACCGTGGTTACTTCGCGATGTATTGGAAGAAAAGCGAAAACAAGGTAGTGAAGCTATGTTTATTGGTGGAAAAATAGAACTCATTCCAAATCAAGACAAAGTACAAGTAACGATGGTTACACATGGTGATTCATTTGTACAATTGTTTCAAGAGAAGAAGGATTGTTTGAATGTAATGAAGTTTGAGAGAAATATAGAGAAAAGATGGTCTACACAGCGTGGCATTATTGGTGGCGAATTGGAGGTTTTTTCAAAGATATTATCCAAAGAAGAAGTAAACCGGATAGTTATTCATTCAGACGGACTTATGTCGCTTATGCAATATAACTTTGAGGAAGTCTTAACAGAAATTGAGAGGGCGCAGTGCTCGCCGACAAGCGATGATATTTCATACTTAGATATTTCTTGGTAACAACACGATAGGAAAAGGTGAATAAACGTGGAAGAGATTATTGTGACGTACATAAAGCAATCAAATGAAGAAATAGATATTGCGATTCCTAATGATGTAAAAGTAGTACAAATTATTGAAGCGATTTTACATCATGAAAAAATAGATGAAGCGTTAAGCGATATCTATGAAATTAGAGTGACAAAAGATAAAGAAGAATGGCATTCTATTCGGGATGATGAAACTTTGAGAGATAGTGATGTTTGGGATGGGCAATATGTAATGTTGCATAAAAAAGGAGCAATTATTTCTTCTTTTGAAATGCTACCTGCAGAAGAAGCTCATACCGAACCTATTAAATCAGATATACCTTCTAATGAAGAAGATTATGTATGGAAAATCATTGAGTAATAGTTTTTAAGTGGGGAAGGAGAAATGTTTTGTGCAAAAATCACCGTATTTTCAACGCTCTCCGCGTGTGAAAGTAGATATACCAACAGGGGATGTTATTATTCATGATCCGCCGAATATACCGGAGGAGCCGAAGTTTTCAATTGAAACAATGTTACTGCCAGCAATGATGACGATTTTAACATTGATATTATATTTTGTAATGATGAAATTTATGAAGATGAATTCAAGTTATATGCCATTAATGATGGTTTCAAGTATTCCAATGTTGGGATCATATGTAATTACAACGATGGGGCATTTCCGTAAAAAGAAAGAACATCGTCAAATGGTTGAACAATTACAAACAAGATACTTAGAGCAAATTCAAAAGCATCGAGTGGAATTAGATACGTTAAAGGTTGAACAAGCAAAATATTTAATTACACAAAATCCAAGCCCATTAAAAAGTGTACAAAGAATTGAAAACCGAGAAAGTAATTTATGGGAGCGTACACCTGAAAGTCCGGACTTTTTAGATATTCGTATTGGAACAGGAGAAAGACCATTTCTTGTAGAATTGAAGGTACCTGAACAGAAAGGTTATGAAGAAAATCCATTAGTTACAGAAGCACAAAATGTGAAAAGGGATTTCAATACGATACCTAATGGACACATTTCAATTTCTTTGAAAAAAAACGATGTAATTGGTGTAGTCGGAAATAAAGAAGATAGACTAAACTTTATTCGAATTGTAACGACGCAAATTATGACACATCATGCACCAAATGAAGTGAAAATAGCAGCCTTTTATCATGAGAAGGAGAAAAAACAGTGGGATTGGATGAGGTGGCTTCCTCACGTATGGGATGAACAGAGAAGTATGCGTTTTTTATCTGAAAATCAACAAGATGCGCAGAAGCTAGCTGAAGTACTCTTTACCCCACTTAACATGCGCAGAATCTATAATTCTTCTGCGCAAGCGGATGCAAAAGTTCCTTTAATTCCAATGTATGTCTTTTTCTTATCGGCGAGAGAATTTTTAGAGGATGATCCTTTAACTCCAATGTTACTTAGAGAAGGTGAAAGTGTAGGAGCTTCTACATTTATTTTTGCGGAACAAAGGGAACGCTTACCTATGGAATGTGATCTTATTATAAGTTTAAATGGAGAAAATGGTGAGTTAGTAGAAACTTTTTCAAGTTCAGCTGAAAACAGTGGGACAACGCGTGCAAGTTTTAAAGTAGATCGACTTTCATTCGAACGATGTGAACTAGGAGCGCGAAGCATTGCTCCAATTCGAATGAAAAGTTCTACAGCAGCCAACATTCCGAAAGTATTAACATTTTTAGACTTGTTTCAAGCTAAAAACATGGAAGAGTTACAAGTGCTCGAGAGATGGAAAGAAAATCGATATCCGACTTCATTACCGGTTCCAATTGGTGTAAGAGAGGGAAGTAAACCTGTTTTTCTAAATATTCACGATAAAATAGAGAAAAAAGGGCATGGTCCGCACGGTCTAATGGCTGGTACAACTGGATCAGGAAAAAGTGAAGTTATTCAGTCTATAATAGCAGCGTTAGCAGCAACCTATCATCCTCATGAGATGGCATTTATGCTTATCGATTATAAGGGTGGCGGAATGTCAAACACATTTGCGGGATTACCGCATATTATTGCATCTATTACGAACCTAGAAGATCCAAACTTAATTGAGCGTGCCAGAATTTCATTAAAGGCAGAATTAGAGCGTAGACAAAAGTTATTCATTCAGGCTGGAAATGTCCAGCATCTAGATGAATATTATGAAACAAGCTGGCGTGAAAAAGAACCTTTACCACATTTATTTATTGTTATTGATGAGTTTGCTCAAATGAAAAAGGAACAACCAGAATTTATGGACGAGCTAATTAGTGTCGCTGCAATAGGAAGAACTTTAGGGGTGCACTTATTATTGGCAACTCAAAAACCTTCAGGGGTTGTAAATGACAAGATTTGGAGTAACTCGCGTTTTCGAATTTGTTTACGTGTACAAGATGATGCGGATAGTCGTGAAATGCTAAAGATTCCAGATGCATCTAAAATCAATGTACCAGGACGAGGGTATCTCCAAGTTGGTAGCAATGAAGTATTGGAATTATTCCAATCTGCATGGAGCGGAGCACCTTATAATCCAGATGAAGAGAAAGTTCTTGATATTGTTGACTTTACAGAAGTTAAGCTTTCGGGTGAAAGAATAAAAGTGAAAAAGCGTCCAAAACCAATGACAAATAGTCCAAAGCAATTACAAGCTTTTATTCAATATGTACAGAGCGTATCAGAAAAAGAAAATATTAAAGCATTATCAGGACCTTGGCTGGATCCATTACCGGAAAAATTATTGTTAAAAGAATTTTATGCTATGGAAGATTGGACAATTGGTGAGTGGAATAAACCGAAAGAATATTTACAAGTAACGGTAGGATTAATTGATGATGTTGCAAATCAAGCACAATTTCCTCTGAAGTTAGATTTACAAGAAGGGCATTTAAATATATATGGTATGCCAGGTACAGGGAAAACGACGATGTTGCAAACCATTATTATGTCCTTAGCTGTATCTCATACACCAGAAGAAGTGAATTTTTATGTTATTGATTTTGGTCGTATGTTCTTAGATTTTAGAGATTTACCTCATATAGGTGGGATTGTACAAGAAGGCGAAAATGAAAAAATGAAACGTCTATTCGGATTTTTGAAGAAGGAAATCACGGATAGAAAAGAGAGTTTTTCTAATATCGGTGCAAAGTCATTCTCTATGTATAATCGAATGGTTGGAAAGAGAATTCCTGCTATCGTTGTAATGGTAGATGGTTATATAAGATTTAAAAATGAATTCGAAAAAGAGAATGAAGTATTAGAAATGTTATTACGCGAATCAAGCACATATGGCGTGTACTTCTATTTCTCGCTTAATCAAACAATTGATATGTTTGATCGTGTTCGTAATAATATACCGATGGCAATTACATTTGAATTGCAAGATAGAGCTGAATATCCTAGTTTAGTTGGTAGACCGAATTTCCCGTTAATTGAAGTTCCTACTGGCCGTGGGTTAATGAAAGGACAACCACCTGAATTGTTCCAAGCAGCACTGCCGTTTATAGGTGAAAGTGAATTAGAATACTCACAGCAATTAAAAACGATTATTCAAAAAATGGGCAGTGAATGGAATGGTGAAAAAGCAAAAGAGATTCCAATGGTTCCTAAAGAAATATTTGTAGAAGATTTAGTTGAGCAATTAGAACCAACTCAAATTTCTGCAGGAGTTGAAACAGACGATATCCGTTTGCAAAATTTTTCATTGGACGAAATGAATCATATATTTATCGGTGGAAGAATAGAAGGTGGGAAAACATCATTATTACAAACACTTCTTTTCACTACTACATACCAATACTCTCCAGAAAAGGTTGAGCTATACTTAGTAGACCTTGGTGAAAGACCTACTGGCATATTAGCTCTTGGAGATTTACCTCATGTGAAGAAGAAAGTTACAGATGATATGCAATTAAAAGAAATGTTAGATGAATTGTTAGAGCTAATAAATAATAGAGAAGCAGTAGTACCTTCTATAGATCCAAAGGTAACAGTGGAGTTTCCATATAAGAAAATAATCATTGCAATTGATGATATTGATCAAATGTTAACTGTATTATCTAATGATTATGAGGCGAAAAATAAAATGGAACTAATAGTTCAAAATTGTAAAAATAAAGGGATTCATTTTTTAACGGCGGCTACAACATCTAGTGTAAATAACTTTTCACATGAAAAATGGTTTGCGGAAATTAGAAAGAGAAGTATTGGTTATTTATTAGGAACGACTCACAATAACGATGTGTATTTCTTTAATATGAAACTTCCACATGCTGAAATCGATCAAGAATTATTAAGTGGGGATGGATATTGCATACGTAGAAAGCCAATAAAAATAAAATGTGCATATACACCATTACATTTACTTCGCACGATGACAGACAAAATTAGTGTGAAATGGTCTGAATTAAAAGTGAAATAATATTAAAATAGGGTTAAATTACTATAAAATAGAATTTTTTTGCAATTTAACTCTTTTAAAATTGTATGAATATAGTTTATAATCTAATTGTTGTATCATTTATGATTTGAAAGGGGAAATTAATAAAATGACAGAAATTAAAATTAGACCAGAAGACCTTGAAAGAATTTCTAATAACTTTAATAACGCAGCTGCGGAAGCACAAAGTCAAGTTAATAGACTTGAAGGCGATATTAAAAGCTTAGATGGACAATGGGCTGGGTCAACACAAGCGAAATTCAGAGGGGAATTTGAAAATTCTAAACAAAAAATGCAACAATACATTCCTATTTTAGAAGGAATTTCGAGAGACCTAAAACGTATTGCTGAGAAATTCCGTAGTACAGATAACACATACTAAGAATAGAACAATTGCAAAAGACCGGGAGCTATTGTTCCTGGTCTTTTGTATGAAAAATTGTCATATGAGAGTAAGGGGATAAAATGGGATTCCGACCGGAAGTAGGAGAAGAAATTAGTCTTAATAAAGATGTTTATCGGTTTGAGAAACATCCAGCAGTAGTTGGGATTGAAATGCCATATGGGCAAGAAGGTAGACAAGGAACAGTCTATCAACTACAACATGAAAATGGTATGGAACGAATTGCATTAAAAGTTTTTAAGGAACGCTATCGTGAGGAAAAACATCAACTAGCATTTTTGAAACCACTTTCTTCTATTGCGGGTCTTAAAGTATGTTCACGCTATATCGTTACTAAAGAAGAACATATATCTGCAATCGAAAAATCAGAAGATCTTGCTAACAGTATTGTAATGCCTTGGATTGAAGGTCCAACTTGGGCTGATATTTTACAAGAGCAACGAATGTTATCAAAAGAACAATGTTTCTTTATTGCAGAAGCATTTCTTACAACACTTAAAATGATGGAAGAAAATGAAGTTGCTCATAATGATTTATCGTCTAGCAACGTACTCATACCTTTCTTGAGTGAAAATCCAATTGAAGGACAACACTATATCGAACTTGTTGATGTTGAGCAAATGTATGGACCAAAAACGAAAAGGCCTATGCTATTGCCAGCAGGTTCAGCGGGCTATGCACCAATGTATTTAAAAAGCGGGGTATGGCAAAAAGAAGCCGATCGATTTGCAGGTGCCATTTTATTAGGAGAAATATTAAGTTGGTGTAGTGAAGAAGTTCGAAATGAAAAATGGACGGATGCAAGTTACTTTAAAACGGAAGAAATGCAGACAGAATGTGAAAGATATGCTTTACTTCAACAAGTATTACATAATCAATGGAACGGGGAAATTGCAAAACTATTTCAGCGGGCATGGAGTAGTAACTCTTTCGCAGAATGTCCAAGCTTTGCGCAATGGTACGATGTATTTAAGGGTGCAAGAGAAATAATAAAAATTGATGCGGAAAGGCAGTCAGCAGAAGAACACTCTCTTTTTGTATCGAAATGTTTGGAAATTGCAAGATTATTAGAAGAGAGAGGATTTAAACAAGCGGCATTATATGAATATAAAATAATTTTCAATTCACTCAATCCATCAACAGCTCTACAAAAAGAACTCGCATATATCATTCAAACTATGGAGAGTCAAGAGCCTGAAATAAATCAAAAAATGGTACTACAAAATTATTTGGAACTAGCTACTGAATTGGAACGAGAAAACAATGCAGCATTTGCTTGTTTCGTCTATTCACGAATCGTACAATTTCCAAACATTGATCATGCGTTAAAACAGGAAATTGAAAGCATTATTGAAGAGATAAAAGAAGAGCAAGGAACACAGTCGCAGCAAGAAGTAGCAGCTACAATTACAGTGCCAAATAGCATTCTACAGAGCCGAAAACAAACGAAAAAACAAGTGGAATATGATGTGGATGATGAAATTTTAAATGCAAAAGCATCAAATCAACCACTCACAATAACGCATGAACAAAGCGAACCGTCGGCTTTTTCTACATGGTGGAAAAAGAATAAAAAGCGAATTTTGATTATTGGTTCAACTGTAGTGGTTGTTATAGGTGGTTCAACGTTATTTTATTTCTACACAACAAACGCTAAATATCAAAAGTTTATGGAACAAGCACGACAAGCTTATGATGATAAAAAATATACAAAAGCTGAAGAAGCTGTTGGACATGCAATTGCTGTGAAGGGGAAAGACGAGGCTTATCTCCAATTAGCAACGATTTACGTTGCTGAAGGAAAAAATAAAATTGCAATCGATTATATTACAAAACTAATAAAAGATAGAGAAATCGATAAAGAAAATAATGAAGCTGCTTATCTATTAGCTTCAGCTAATTTCCGAATTGGAAAATATCAAGAAGCAGTGCAAAATTTTGAACAAGCGTTAGCGAATAATGCAAAAGGAATTGAACCATACAAAAAAGATGCGATGCGAGATTTAGCTGTAAGTCATATGAAAATGAAAGAATTTGAAAAAGCGGAAGATGTTATTGTCAAAATGAGCACGAAGACAAATGAGGATAAGGCAATTGTTTCTTATTTAAAAGGTCAATTATCAACCGCAACGGTACAGTTAGACAAAGCAGAATCTTTCTTTAAACAAGCTATTATGCAAGATTCAAAGAATGCCATATATACAATTGAACTTTCAAATTTATATGTGCTTTGGAATAAAACAAATCTAATTGATAGTGCAAAGAAAGAAATGAATTATCAACAAGCATCTCACATTTTACAAGTAGCGATTCAAAAAGATATGAAAAATATTGAGTTGTTAAATCAACTAGGAATTGTGTATTACGAAGCGGGTCAATTTTATGAAACGCGAGATGGTGCAAAGAGTACTGCTGCATATCAGCAAGCGTTAGAAGCTTACAATAGAGTTGTCAGCAGTGGAACACGCGACATAAATACGCTTGTAAATATCGGGATTTTATACGATAAAGTGGGACAAGGGAATGAAGCAGAGAAGCTTTTCACAGAAGCATACTCACAAAACGATGAAAATCCACATGTGAATTTTGCATTCGGGATGTTTAAAATTAAACAGAAAAAATACGAGGAAGCAAGTCGTTTCTTAAGAAAAACAGTGCAAGCAAATGAAAATGAATCCGAAGTGAAAGCTGCGCAAGAAAAACTAACAGAAATGAAAACAAACGGTTGGATTCAATAAAGATAGGAAAAGGGGAAAAGGACATGGAGGAAAACAATAATAACTTAGGGAAAAAAGTCGCTATATCAGTAATGTCAGTAGCTTTATTTGGGACGTCAGGATATCTTGTGTATGACAAAGGCTTTAAGACAGCAGGAAAAGAACAAGTAAAACTAGCAAGTAATACAGAAGAGAAAAAAGATGATCGTATTACAGGGGGCGATTTACAGTCTATGTTCCCGAATTTAGTCGCTGATCCTGCAAAAAAAGATGAAAAACCCGGCGAAAAACCAACTATTAATTTAGCAGACTTAATTGGAAATAATAAATCACCAATTACGCCAGTAACGTATAAACCTGATGAAGTATCGGTGGAAAAGAAAGATCCACAAATCAAATTATCAGATGCACCAACTCCACAAAAACTAGATTTACCAACTAATATGGTTGGACCTGTGGCAGAACCGACGGGGAATTTACCTGAACAGGGAAAAGTGAATGATAATAAACAACAACTTAATGGGCTAGAAGGAGATGGGAAAAAACCAGATACAAATCCAGAGCCAAACCCAAACCCGGGTCCAAACCCAGAACCGAATCCGAGTCCGAACCCGGGTCCAAATCCAGAGCCAAATCCGAGTCCGAACCCGAACCCGAACCCGAACCCGGGCCCAAATCCAGAGCCAAACCCAAATCCAAAACCAAAACCGGATCCAGAACCAACACACCCAACAATTACAGTATCACCAAAAACGGGTGATATTTTAGTTGAGTGGTACGCTGGAAATGGAAAATACTATTCATCTGTTTTCTTTAATGATTTTTATACGAGTCAAAAAGAACTGGATGAAAATGCATTAAATAATTTAACAAACTACTATAGCAAAAAAGAAGACTGGACGCTCGTTAGCCAATTGAATACACCATCAAAATCAAAATCGATAGCTGAACATAAGTTAGCATTAGATAATGTAGAACAAATTCTTACAAGTGGTGAATATTCAAATGAGAGAGCATTATTCTATTTACGTAACCAAATGAATGTATTAAATGAATCGGTTACTACACAAGAAGAATTACAAAGATACTTGAGTGAAAATAAGAAAGATTATATTAAATCTGTAGCAGAAAAAGTTTATCAAACAGCAACAGAAGAAAAAAGAGAGTGGTCAAATACAGGGGATGTAGCATCTTTAGAACAAGCATTAAGTAAATTTTATTTAGTTACATCAGTATTTGAAAGTGTAGATCCTACATTAGTAGAAAAAGCGAATCAAGGTGTAGAAGATATTTTCAACCAGCTATTACAAGAAGAATTACAGAACCTTAATATCCAAACATCAGTAGTGCAGTCTGCAACTGAAACAAAAGAAAAAGCAAGCCCTGTAAAAGAAAATACTAGCAGTAATGAAGGAAAAGCAGTTACAGAAGAAAATGAGGCAACAAGTACAACAACTGAGAAAATCCAAAAAGATGCTAAGACTGAAGGTGCCAAAAATAACGAGAAAACAAATAATATCGATTCAAGTACTCAAAAAGCACAAGTAAAATCTGAACCATTTAGTCAAGAAATCGATCAAATAGAAACATATTTAAATCCAGCAAATCCACATTATGAAAATGCTTTGCTATTAGCAAATCAGTATGTTGACGGGGCAACAGGAGAACAAAAAGAAAAATTAGAACAGCAATTTAGTGCGGCTGTAGAGGGACTTCGTGGACAAATAAAAGATCCTAATTTTACAGTGGAAGATGCTATAAATAAAGCAAATTTATTAGCCAATACGGCAAGAGTAGAAAAATCTGTTCAAGATGAATCTCATAAGTTATTAATGCCGCTAATGTTTGAAAGAAAAGCAAACGATGCTGCAAATAATGGAGAATATTATACAGCGGTATTAAATATTGCAAATGCAATTCGTACAAAGCACCCATTGGAACGTTCAAGAGAAGAAATGGTTAATTATGCGAATAAATTATGGACAGATACAGAAAATGAATGGAATAAAATAAATGGAACGACAGGATGGCAAAGTGAAGTAAGTAAAACATTATTACCATCATACACATTACTTGCACAGTTAAAGGATATTGATAAAACGATTGGCCAAATTAGTGGTATGAATATGATTGATAACGCATCCAAAAAAATGGAGGGAATTCAACTTATTCAGTTAGCAGGTGATGAAGCAAATAAAGAAGGACAAACGAACCTTTATAATGCTTTACATTATTATGGTCAAGCAGCTTCTCGAGGTGTGGTTGACAAAACAGGATTTTCTAATGTTGCTAGTCTTGTAATTAAAGAAGCAAAACAGTTAGAAACAACGCAATATAAATCAGCGTTAAACAACTATCAAATTTTATATAAAACACCAGGTATTGAAGAATTAGGAATTAAAGATGGGGTAAAAGCGGCAATTGAGTATTTGAGTACATTTGAAGCTGCAAAGGTAAGCGGGAATAAAGATACGATTGAAGATTTAGCTTCAGCAATTGAATTAACTTACCACTCTATGGAACTAGGATATCCAGAAGCAGATGCAAAAGAGTGGATGAATACGGTAGCTCTAAAAATGTTTAATAAAGGTGCAGGATATATGTCTGCAACTGATACGAATAATGCGTATAAATGTTTTGAATTTTTAACTCGTGATAAATATGAAAAAGCTATTAATGGAGAAATAACGAAACAAGCAAAAGAGAATGTAGAAAAAATTAAAGCTATGAACGTTAAAAAATAATTGGATTTAACATTCGCCATCTTACTTTGCGTAAGATGGCGAAATTATTTCGCATAAGGAGTAAATATTAATGAGTTTAGTAGAAATTTGAATTTTACTAAACTCATTAATTATTCATTAAAGCCACACTATGCATAATACAGAATTTGAAAGGTGGAAAAAAGATGATTAGCAATTTAAAAAGGGAAGCATTAGCCTCATTGAAAGGCCGATGGGGATTAGGGGTAGGTTCAACGTTTCTTAATTATCTCATCCCCGTAGCAAGTATGTATATCATTGGTATAGTAGTATTTCTAATTTTGGGTTTGTTTATAGATATTATAGGACCTGAGAACTTTGTATATTATTCATATGGCGAACCTCAAATTAATTTTGGATTGATTTAATCTCAAATTATTGTATGGGCTATTATTTTTATTCTTTATATTGTTGTACAAAGTGTTATGAGTTACGGCTATTATACAATCACATTACGTTTAGCGAAAAATGAATCTACCACAATAGGTGATTTATTTGCTGGTTTCAATTCAAATAATATATTTAGAGCTATGAAATTAGGTATCTTACAAACAATATTTATTAGCTTATGGAGTCTTTTGTTCATTGTTCCAGGTATTATTAAATTTTTCTCTTATTCTATGGCTTACTACATTATGTTAGAGAATCCAGAATGTACAGCAAGTGAAGCAATTAAAAAAAGTAAAATGATGATGAAAGGACATAAGTTAGATTTATTTATCACTTGGTTAAGTTTCATTGGGTGGTTTATTTTAGGTTCATTGGTGGGAATATTTACACTAAATCTTCCATATCTTTGGATTACGCCATATTATACTACTACAGTATCACATTTCTACCTAAATCTAGTAAATAGAACTAATAATACAAATGAAGTACCAGTTATCAATATTCAAAAATAACGGATTTAACATTCGCCATCTTACTTTAAGTAAGGTGGCGAAGTTATTTTAAATAAAGAGTGTAGTTCAATGAGTTTACTAGAAATTTGTCCATTAGATGAGACGTTAGTGGAAGTTTTACAGAATGAAGAAAAAAGAGTTCGTTTTTATGAGATATTACAGAAATCAAATTTGTACGTTGTTGCAAATTATTGGAGAATTTTAGGGAGAATACTCAAGATTTAAGGATTGAGTTTAAAATATATGAATCTTAGGTAGTTTGAATTGGAGATGTAATATGAAAGTGAATAAAGCATTTGAATATATATGTAATCTAATATCTGAAAAGTATTTAGATAATGGTTGGAAATATTCTAAGTCAGGTCATTGGATGAGTAAAAAAGATAAAAATTTCATTTATAAGGTACTCCTTTATACAAGTTGGAATAATATATCTGATAAAAATGTAGTATTTTATGGTGAATGTGCAATTCTTCCTTTAAAATCTAAAGATAAAATATTTCATATTAATACACGTCAGTGCAATGTACCAAGCGATCAGTTATATTGGAACATAGCAAATGAGGAAGAGTGGGAGCGGACAGTTAATGAATTCACTAATTGGTTAAATAGTGTATTTATGCTAATTTTAGAAAAGTGCACAAATGATTTAAATAACTTTGTAAAAGAGGTTGTTGAAAAGGGTTTTTATCCTCAAAAGGGTTATATGATAGATATTAATTTTATATTAACGCACGGGTCGCGTGAATTGGCAGAGGAAGCTATCAAAAGATACTATGCCAGTTTGGAAGAGTCAATAAAAAAAGAATTTAAAGATAACTATGAAAGTATGGTGTGTAGTAATGAAGCAGTTAGTGCATATGGTAATAACATGATGAGAAATTACACCAATTTTAGAACTATCATAGATAATAAAATAATTGTTACTTTATAGTACATCAAATGATTTGAATTAGTAAGCGATAATTGGTAACCCAATTATCGCTTTTGTTTTTAAATAAGGGTACGGGTGAAGGTAGTAAGAGTACTAGTGGGAATAGTAAGCGTTTAAGTGATGTGAAAATTCCATCAGTAAGAAACAATGAGTTTAATAAATGGTTTGATAATCTAACAGTAAAAGAATTTGAGGAAATGTAGAATAATCCTCAGTTGAGAAGTAAAATAGAAGATAGGATTAGACGCTCAGGAGGATACCATGAGTGGCATCTTGTAGCAAGAACTCCTAAATTTAAGCGGTGGGGAATTAGTAGGGATGATATTAAAGAAATGAGGTCTCTGACTAAAGATGTTGAATTTGTAAATCCACCTGGTCGTCATGGAAGAAGAGGCTCGACAAAAATACATAATTAAATGTTAAAGATTATTGATTCTACTTCTGACTATGAAAGTTTTTTAAAGGGCTTAATGAGTGGGCTGAAAATAGAATAAAAAATGGCATTATGTATTTACCAGAAGGTTTGAGGAGATAAAAAATGAAAAACGATGTTTCTTTATGGTTAGGATGCTTTAGTGATTTTGATGAAATCGAAACGTACACTGAAATAAAATATAGTGTAGATGGAGTACATCCAATAACAGGTGGAGTCATGTCTACTACAGCGGTAAATAACGCTATTCAACAAAAAGAGTCATCACAACAACAAGATGAAGATAATCCAGAAAAAGGTACTGATGATCACGGTGATGATGATGATGGATAGCGAAAAATAAAAAAGGTTTCTCAACAAATTTTAATATACCCCTTGACAGTTACTAATATAACCGATATACTTCATATTAATTTCAAAAGAAAATATATTCTAAATATTTAATTGTGTTGAATAGGAGTAGTAAGGTCGTATATTTGTACAGAGAGCTATGGGTTGGTGTGACATAGCCAAATGACATCCTGAACTCGCCTAGGAGCAGTAAGGTGGAACGGAATCACATTCTTAGTAAATCTTAACGGTTAACCTTCGATATTAGGTTTGTAATCAAACGATTACTACTAAGGTGGATTCATAATGGAATCAATAAGGGTGGTACCGCGTTAAGTAAATGGCTTAGCGTCTCTTTATATAGAGACGCTAGGCCATTTTTTTATTTTATGGAAATAGAAATGGAGGGTTTATTCGGATTGGTTTATAGAATTTAATTATTTATATAAAAAGATGTAATTAGGAGGAAAATAAGATGAAACAGACGGAGCAATGGACTTCGAAATTAGGGTTTATAATGGC
Organism: Bacillus sp. BML-BC051; assembly: GCF_019656175.1. Classification (NCBI taxonomy): domain Bacteria; kingdom Bacillati; phylum Bacillota; class Bacilli; order Caryophanales; family Bacillaceae; genus Bacillus; species Bacillus sp. BML-BC051. The sequence continues at coordinate 8,540 of NZ_BPLI01000044.1, read as the reverse complement.
TGCAGCAGGATCTGCAATTGGACTAGGCGCAATATGGAAGTTTCCTTATATCGCTGGGAAGAGTGGGGGAGGAGCATTCTTTTTAATCTTTATTTTATTTACTGTATTAATTGGACTACCACTACTTATAGCTGAATTTATGATTGGACGCAGTACGCAGAAACAAGCAGTTGGCGCATTTAAAAGTATCGCACCTAATACAGGATGGCACTGGATTGGACGCCTTGGCGTTGGAACATGTTTTATACTACTTTCGTTTTATAGTGTTGTAGGTGGATGGGTGTTAATTTATTTATTTAGAGGAGTAACGGGACAACTTATTACTCCGGGACAAAATTATGGAGCATTATTTACTGAAACAATTGGAAATCCCGCTTGGGCGATTATGGGACATTTCGCTTTTATGTTTATTACGATTTGGGTTGTATCAAAGGGGGTACAAAATGGAATTGAAAAAGCAAGTAAATATATGTTGCCAGCATTGTTCGTTTTATTTGTTGCTCTTATTATGCGTTCATTAACACTTGATAATGCAATACAAGGTGTGAAATTTTTCTTACAACCAGACTTCTCAAAGATTACTTCAGAAAGTATTTTGTTCGCGATGGGACAATCATTTTTTGCGATTAGTATTGGGATTTCGATTATGGTAACGTATAGTTCCTATTTAAATAAAAAAGAAAGTTTACCAAAATCAGCAATAACAATTGTTGGATTGAATTTATTTGTTTCATTATTTGCGGGTCTTGCTATTTTTCCAGCCGTATTTTCATTAGGAATGGAACCAACAGAAGGGCCTGGATTACTATTTATCGTATTACCATCTGTATTTAGTCAAATTCCATTCGGTGGATTTTTCTTAACAGTATTTCTTGCACTCTTTACATTTGCGACATTAACATCGGCATTTTCGCTACTAGAGACAGTTGTGTCAGCATTAGCAAATGGTGAACAAGAAAAGAGAACGAAATTATCATGGATGATCGGTTTCGGCATTTTCTTAGTAGGTATACCATCAGCGTTATCATTTGGAGTATGGAGTGATATTACGATTTTCGGAAAGAATATTTTTGATGCAGTAGACTTCTTATCTAGTAATATATTAATGCCACTTGGAGCACTATTCATTAGTATTTTCGTTTCATTCAAAATGGAAAAGAAGGTGCTAGAAGCAGAGTTTTTTGTAGGTGGAAATTATGGGAAGAAAGTATTTATTTGTTGGGCTTTCTTACTTCGATTTGTAGCACCGCTAGCAATCATCATCGTCTTTTTAAATGTAATAGGGATTATTTAAGGTTAAATGTTATAATATTCAGTAAAAAGGTGGCGGTTTTTATGGCGGATTTAATAGAAGCAGGGAAATACATGAACATTAGAGGGAAAAAGCTATACGTTGAAACGCATGGAAATCCTAAAAATAAACCGGTCTTATACTTGCATGGTGGGCCAGGAGAAAGTTGCTATGATTTTTCATTTCATCAAGCGGAATGTTTAAAAGATTCTTTATATGTAATTATGATAGATCAAAGAGGTGTTTGTCGCTCAGAAGAAATTACTGAGGACGAAGCTTTTGGATTAAATGATTTGATTGAAGACTGTGAGGAACTAAAAAAAGTATTACAAATTGAGAAGTGGTCTGTAATTGGACATTCTTTCGGTGGATATGTAGCATTGTTATATGCGTCGATATATCCAAGTTCAATAGAGAAAATAATATTTGAGGGGCCAACTTTCGATTTTGCATTAACAAGTAGAGCCTTGTTACAAAAGACAGGGAATCTATTAAAAAAATATGGAAAAGAAGAAGTAGCAGAAGAGTCCTTTGCTTATTCATCTAGCAATGCTACTTCAGAAGAGTTGTTAGAAGCGTATATAAGACTAAGTGATGAACTAGAAGAAAAAAGAATGGAGATTTACAATTATAAGGAAGATGTGACAGAAGAGAGTTTATATAGTGATGAAGAGTGGGAAGTATTTTCAAATCGCTCCAAAATTCATTTTGATAGATTAAAATTAGAAGGAGCATTTCATACTTCATTATTACAAAAAATAAAAGAAATACAAAATCCAATGTTATTAATTGTAGGAAAATACGATGCAGTAACGTGTGAAAAACAAATTGAAATATTTAATAAAGATGCTCGAAACGGCAAGTACATCGCTTTTGAAGAGAGTGGTCATTCACCACATTATGAGGAAGCAGATAGATTTGCAGAAACAGTCATACATTTTTTGAAATAAAGAAAAGGGTGCTTCTATAAATGGGAAGCACCCTTTCTAAATTTCTGGATATGTGATTGTAATATTAGGCCATTTGTTTTGCCAATTCTTTTTAGTAACTCTAGTATTGTACATATGCAGTCGTTCTTTTGATTCAAGAAAATGATCTGTTGGTCTCACTTGTAAGGAAAGAACATCTTCAATACCGCATGGAGCCGTTAATATGACGTTGTTTAATTCATCAAGTGTAACTCCTAAAGCGGTTGCTGTTTCAGGAAATTTAGAAATAGCATCAACAGAAGAAGAATACGGTGGCATATTATTCACTACATGCATACGAGCTTGATTTTTTACCGACCAAGGGATCGTAGCATCAATATTCTTTAATTTCGTTTCTAATGATTGTTCGTATATCTCATCTTTATGTAGACTATCATAATAAATCACATCAACATCAGGCATAGCTGTTTTAGCTTCATAGTTATGTAAAGTATCCCAAATTTTAGAGCGAACAAATCCGGCGCAAATCCACCAATCTGGTAGCTCTAGTGATTTTGCTAATTGTAATACGTTCATCATCCATTCGTCGTTTTCTATTAAGCGAATTATATCTTGCTCTGTTTGTATAGTCATTTGTTATCCCACCTACTATTTTTATAGAGGACTAATTCATCAGATTCTATTAAAATAATTGTAACTTTTTTACTTTATCATATGTATTACACTTTGTAACTGAAAGTATATGACATAGAAGAAATAATTTTTTGAAAAGATAAATAATGATAGTATAGTAAAAGATGGGCATGAAAAAGTCTTCCATATAATATGGAAAGTAAAAAGGAGCGGGGGATTAAATTTGTATACAACATTTCTATTTGATCTAGATGGAACATTGACTGATCCGAAAGAAGGAATTATTAATTCAGTACTGTATGCATTAAAAAAGGTTGGAATTGAAGAATTACATAAAAGAGAGTTAGATTCATTTATTGGACCGCCGATTCAGCAATCATTCATAGAGAGATATAATATGGGGGAAGGAGAAGTTGAACGAGCGGTTTTTTATTTTCGTGAGTATTTAAAGCAGAGTGGATTGTTTGAAAACAATGTATATGAAGGTATTCCGGATCTTTTACAACAATTAAAAAGTTCGGGCAATCGTTTATTAATAGCAACTTCAAAACCTACTGTATTTGCAAAACAAGTACTAGATCATTTTCAATTAACGGATTATTTTGAAGGTATCATTGGAAGTAATTTAGATGGTACAAGAATAACGAAAGAAGAGATCATTGCTCATATTTTACAAACAAATGAAGAATTTAGTAAAGAAGACATTGTTATGATTGGAGATAGAAAGCACGATATAATAGGTGCAAATCATAATGGAATTGCTTCAATTGGCGTTTTATATGGTTATGGTAGTAAAACAGAATTGACTGAAGTTGGTGCGACTTATATAGTAAAGGATGTAAAAGAACTACATCATTTTTGTTTAGAAAATAGTTTGGTAAAGTAGTAAATATAGAGACTAAAAATCCCTTTATAACGTATGACGATGAAATCGTTTATGTTTAAAGGGATTTTTCATATGTAATCGAATACTTATAATTAGACATTTTTAGCATGAAAAATTTGTATGAATAAGAGGAGGGGTGTCAGAATCAAAAGATTAGTAGAAGTTTATCTACAAAAGTTAGAATTTTCAGTCTAAAGGAGGGGTATAATTGGAGCTAGTTATTATATTATTAGCACTTAGTTTACTAATGTTTGTAGCATATAGAGGGTTTTCTGTTATTTTATTTGCACCGATATTTGCATTATTTGCGGTATTTTTGACAGAGCCTAGTTTTGTATTACCTTTCTTTTCGAATATCTTTATGGAGAAAATGGTAGGTTTTATTAAACTATATTTCCCTGTATTTTTACTTGGGGCAATATTTGGGAAAGTAGTTGAAATGTCAGGAATTGCAGACTCGATTGCAAAGACAATTATAGAGTTAGTTGGTGAAAAACGTACGATTTTAGCGATTGTATTAATGGGTGCGATCTTAACGTATAGTGGTGTTAGTGTGTACGTAGTAGTGTTTGCTGTATATCCGTTCGCAGCTAAGCTGTTTCGACAAGCGAATATCCCGAAGCGTTTAATCCCTGGAACGATTGTACTTGGAGCAGTCACGTTTACAATGGATGCGCTACCTGGATCACCACAAATTCAAAACGTAATACCTACAACATTTTTTAAAACGGACATTTATGCTGCGCCGATACTTGGTATTGTAGGGGCAATTTTTGTACTTACGTTAGGTTTACTATACTTAGAGAGTAGACGTAAGAAGGCGAAGTCAGCAGGAGAAGGGTATTTTGGTTTTAACGATGGGGATACTGAAACGGCAGCTTCTTTGCAAGTAGAACAAAAAGATATGCCGTTACTTAAAAGTATTGAAATTACAAGAATTCAGCAAGTGATTGCTTTTATACCACTTATTTTAGTAGGTGTAATGAATAAGGTGTTTACTATTATGATACCGAAGTGGTACCCAAATGGTTTTGATTTTTCTACAATTGGTATGAAAACATTTGGAAAAGTAGAATTAAGTGCAGTAGTTGGAATTTGGTCAGTAGAATTGGCACTTATTATAGGTATAGTAACTACGTTATTATTATATTGGAAACGAGTAGTAACAGGATTTCAAGCTGGATTGAATACAAGTATTGGTGGAGCGCTACTTGCAACGATGAATACAGGAGCTGAGTTTGGATTCGGTGGTGTCATCGCGGCACTTCCAGGCTTCGCAATTATGAGAGATGGTATTTCTGCCACATTCACAAATCCTCTAGTGAATGGAGCGGTCACGACGAATATTTTAGCAGGTATTACAGGCTCTGCATCAGGAGGAATGGGAATTGTTTTAAGTGCGATGGGAGATAAGTTTATTGCAGCGGCCAATCAATTTGATATTCCATTAGAAGTGATGCATCGTATTGTGTCAATGGCATCAGGAGGAATGGATACATTACCGCATAACGGGGCTATTATTACTATTCTTACAGTGACAGGTTTAACACATAAACAGTCATATAAAGATATTTTTGCTATTACAGTTTTGAAAACGGTTGCTGTGTTTTTAGTTATTGCATTCTATACTGTAACAGGAATTTATTAAGCCGATATTTTATAAACTAAAACATTAATTAGGGTAAGAAGGGGTGGAGTACTTGCAAGAAGTTACTGAGTTCCGTATGCCGAAGTCTGTATTATATGGAAGAAATTCGCTTGAAAAGCTGGGGGAACAATCTAAGAAGTTGGGGAAAAGAGCGTTTATAGTTACGGATACAATTATGGAGGATTTAGGATATGTTGAGAGGTGTATACAACAACTAAATACGAAAGGTATAACTGTTATTACATATAATAAAGTAAATGCTGAGCCTACAAATATACACGTGTTAGAAGCGTTAACACTTTGTAAAGAAGGAAAGTGTGATTTTATTATCGGTATTGGTGGTGGAAGTTGTATAGATGCAGCGAAAGCAGTTGCGGTGTTATATACAAATGGTGGAGAAGTGGAAGATTATGTCCAAAAAGATATGGAAATAGACAATGATCCGCTACCACTAATTGCAATCCCAACAACTTCTGGTACTGGATCGGAAGTAACAAGTGTAGCAGTAATTACGAATAAACGAACAGATGTAAAAATGATGATGAAGCATCCAAATTTCACCCCGCAAGTAGCGATTATTGACCCAATTCTAACACGTTCGGTACCACCGCATATTACAGCAGCAACAGGGATAGATGCATTATGTCATGCAGTCGAAGCATATATTTCTAAAGTTTCACAATCACTTACCGATGTACTTGCACTTTCCGCAATTGAAAGTATTATGAAATATTTACGTATTGCATATGAAGATGGAGAGAATATGGAGGCAAGAGAAGCGATGATGATTGCGTCCTTACAAGCTGGAATCGCATTTTCAAATGCATCTGTTACGCTAGTTCATGGAATGTCCAGACCAGTAGGGGCGTTATTTCATGTACCACATGGTATATCAAATGCAATACTATTACCTACAGTTTTAGAATATACAAAAGTTAGTGCAGTAAAAAGACTAGCGAAAATTGGACGTTGTTTAAATAAAGATTTGTATTCCTATCGTGATGAAGAAGTAGCAGACTACACGCTGAGGGAAATAAAAAAACTTTGTTTTGATCTCCGAATTCCAAACTTAAAAGAATACGGAATTGGTGAAGTTGAATTTGAAAAGGCTATTTCTAAAATGGCATCAGATGCAATTGAAAGTGGAAGTCCAGCAAATAATCCACGTGTGCCATCATATGATGAAATTAAACAGTTGTATCGAGAGTGTTTCCATTATCAATATGAAGATTCTATAAAAACATTAGAAAAATAATTTCAGAATATTCTTATAAAATTTCCTTGGAAATAGTTAAAACAAGACTTTATATTATAAACGTAAAGTCTTGTTTTATTGTGTATAATATACATAATAAAATGTTATGATTAGCTAAAGAAAATAGTCAAAGGTAGGTGTTAGTAATGAAAACAATAGGTTTAATTGGTGGTATGAGTTGGGAATCAACTTCTGAATATTATCGAATCATAAATGGAGAAATAAAAGAGAGATTAGGAGGGTTACATTCAGCAAAATGTATGATTAATAGTGTGGACTTTGAAGAGATTGAACGATTCCAGTCTAACGGAGATTGGAATGGAGCAGGAGAATTATTAGGAAATGCAGCATATTCGTTACAAAAGGGAGGAGCCGATTTTATAATTATTTGCACAAATACAATGCATAAAGTAATTGAGAAAATAAAGGAGAATATTCATATTCCAGTCTTACATATCGCTGATGCAACTGCAAAAGAAATTAAAAAGAAAGATATTCAAAAGGTTGGTTTACTTGGAACTAAATATACAATGGAGCAAGACTTTTATAAATTACGCATAGAGGAAAATCATATAAAAGTAATGGTTCCATCAAAAAAGGATAGAGATAAGGTAAACGAAGTAATATATACAGAATTATGTTTAGGAAAGATAACATCTCCATCTAGGGAGTATTATAAAAGAGTTATAGAAGAGCTAGTACAAGAGGGGGCACAAGGAATCATATTAGGTTGTACAGAAATAGGATTATTAATAAAGCAGGAAGACGTATCAGTTCCGATATTCGACACAACTCATATACATGCAGTTGAAGCAGTTAATTTTGCTTTACAAAATAGAGTATAATTATATTATGTAACCTAGTTCGTGTTTGTGGAAAACATTCTGAAAATACTTTATAATGTAAGTGGTTACATTCAAGGGGGAATGCGTATGTTTTCAGTTCAGCCAATCGCATTTGTACATAATGAAAGAAAGGAAATAAAAGACGATGAGTGGGGAGAAGTAAGATCCTATATTACTTTAACTGAAATGTATACAGAAGAAAGTATACAAGGGATTGAAAATTTTTCTCATATTGAAGTTGTTTTTTATTTTCATAAAGTAACTGATGAACAAATTCAATATTTTGCTAGACATCCTAGAAATAATCAAGATTATCCTAAAGTAGGCATTTTTGCACAGCGCGGGAAAAATCGTCCGAATCGCATAGGAGCCACAATTGTAAAGGTGATCAAAAGAGAAGGTAAATCAATTATGGTTGAGGGGTTAGATGCTATTGATGGCACCCCTATATTGGATATAAAGCCGATAATGAAAGAGTTTATGCCGAAAGAAGAAATTGTACAGCCTAAATGGGCAACGGATATAATGAGACAGTATTGGAAGGGGAATGGAGTAAAATGAGAATATATGAGGCAACAATTGCAGATTTAGATGGACTAGCATCAATTTTTAATAATTATCGTATGTTTTATAGACAAGATTCCGATATAGAAGGAGCAAAAGTATTTTTACGAAATCGAATCGAGAGAAAAGAATCCATTATTTTCGTGGCAGTTGAAGACGGTGAATATATTGGATTCACACAATTATATCCATCATTTTCTTCCATTTCGATGAAAGAATTATGGATATTAAATGATCTGTTTGTACAGGCCACTAAGCGCGGAGCAGGAACAGGTAAAAAATTACTAGAAGCTGCTAAAGAATTTGCCTTAGAAAATGGTGCAAAAGGTGTAAAATTACAAACAGAGATTGATAATTTATCAGCACAGCGATTATACGCTGAAAATGGTTATTTGAGAGATAATCGTTATTTCCATTATGAATTAACATTTTAAAAAAATATAAAATGAAAAGAGACGTTTTCATTGTGTGAACTGAACCCCGAATAGT